>JANOKW010000070.1:0-12331 GCA_031419475.1 Hyphomicrobium sp.
TTCGATCCTTTCGTCACAACCAAAATATCGGGCACAGGTCTGGGACTTGCCCTAGTTGCCAAGATCATCTCGGACCATGGCGGCATTATTGAATGCGACAGTGAGCCGAAACGTACGATCTTCCGGATACTCCTTCCGATGCAAGACCGCGTCCGATCCCCAATTCTTCGCGAGGCTAAATGAGCACCATGGGCCGTGGCACAGTTCTGATTGCAGACGACGACACCGCTATCCGCACAGTGCTTAATCAGGCGCTGGCGCGGGCAGGATATGCGCCGAGAGCGACCGGCAATGCTGCAACGCTCTGGCGCTGGGTCAGCCAGGGCGAAGGCGATGTCATCATCACGGACGTCGTGATGCCCGACGAAAACGCTTTCGATCTCATTCCGCGCATCAAAAAATTGCGCCCCGACCTGCCGATCATCGTCATGAGTGCGCAGAACACGCTGATGACGGCGCTGACGGCGGCGGAGAAGGGGGCTTTCGAATATCTGCCGAAACCCTTCGACCTCAATGAAGTCGTGTCGGTAGTGGCGCGTGCGTTATCTGAACCGGCCCGCAAGCGCGCACCGCAAACGCAGGCGGCGGACGGAGAAGATTTGCCGCTCATCGGCCGCTCGACTGCGATGCAGGAAATCTATCGGATCCTCGCTCGGCTCACACAGACCGATCTCACAGTGATGATCACGGGCGAGAGCGGTACGGGGAAGGAACTCGTTGCGCGTGTCCTGCACGATTTCGGCAAGCGCCGGCAGGGCCCGTTCGTTGCCATCAATATGGCGGCCATTCCGCGCGAACTTATCGAAAGCGAACTGTTCGGACACGAGAAGGGTGCTTTTACAGGCGCGCAGTCGCGCACCGCAGGGCGGTTTGAGCAGGCGGAAGGTGGAACGCTGTTCCTGGACGAGATCGGCGACATGCCGCTCGAAGCGCAAACCCGTCTTTTGCGCGTACTGCAGCAGGGCGAATATACAACCGTTGGCGGGCGTACGCCGATCAAAACCAACGTGCGCATCATCGCGGCCACGCATCGCGACCTAAAAACATTAATTCAGCAAGGACTGTTTCGCGAGGATCTTTTCTATCGCTTGAACGTCGTGCCGGTGCGGTTGCCGCCTCTGCGTGAGCGTCAGGAAGACGTGGGCGATCTTGTCCGGCATTTCCTGCGCATGGCAGATCGCGAAGGGCTTGGACAGAAATCCATCGAGACCGCCGCGATCGAACGGCTCAAAGGGTACGCGTGGCCCGGCAACGTGCGTGAACTCGAAAATCTCGTCCGGCGCCTTGTTGCGCTTTACCCGCAAGATACGTTGTCGTTGCAGTCCGTAGAACAGGAACTCGCCGGATCAGAGCCATCTCAACCGGCGTCTTCAAATGAAGATGGGTTTGAACTCAATGAAGCCGTCGAACGCTACCTGACGCGATACTTTTTGTCGTTTGGCAACGATCTACCTCCGCCGGGGCTCTATGATCGCGTCATCCGTGAAGTCGAAAAACCGTTGCTGAGCGCGGCGCTGGGGGCAACCCGCGGCAATCAAATCCGGGCGGCTGAGTTGCTGGGACTTAACCGGAACACCTTGCGCACGCGTATTCGCGACCTCAATATCCGCGTGTTCCGCACGATCGACAGCTGAGGCCGGTCATCAGGATTCGTCCTGAACGCACTTTGACTCCTGATCAACAATGTGTGGCTTGACCACAAGTCAGCCCAGGACTAAGCCACACTTGTCGCGAAAATGTCACAGTTGGGGTGCTTGTAGATCTCCGAACTGTGGCGGCGAAACCCAACGTCGGCTCACTTGGCCGGTTGACTTGGCTCTTACGACGCTCACTCGACGCGGTGCGCATGGCACCCGATCAGGCGGACGGATTTCGACAAACCGATGCGTGTCAAGGAGTTACAAGTCTTGGCTGGTAGACGATGACAGAGATTAGCGCATCAGCGAAAACAGCGGTGCATCCGGGCACCTTTCAATCGGCTGCGCCAGCCCAAGCGACGGTTATCGAAGAGGGTGACAGTCCTCTCAACCCCTCTGATCGGGCTTCCCTTGTCGGCTTGGTCGTGGTGGTGCTTTCGATCATTTCTGCACTCGTCAGTTATTTGATCCTGACCGGCCTCACCACAATAACGCCGCGCAATGAGGTCGTCTGGTCAGCGCTCGCGGTCAACGTCGGCCTGATCCTTGCCATGTTGGGGGTCATTGCCGCGCAATCGATGGGGCTGTGGCGGGCTTGGCGTGACAGGGTACCTGGAGCGCGATTACATTCGCGCATTGTGCTGCTGTTTTCTGTGATCGCCGCGCTACCTGCCATCCTCTTGGCGGTCGCTGCAACGACGACTTTTTCGCGCTCGCTCGATGGCTGGTTTTCTGCCCGCACCCGCGCCATCGTCGATAACTCTTACGATGTCGCCAAAGCGTACGTTGAAGAGCACGGCAAGATCATGCGCACAGATATTGTCAACATGGTGCGCGACATTGATGGTGCCGGAGACGATGTCAAAGCCGACCCGGATGCCTTCCAGAAATTTTTGATCGGTCAAGCGGGATTGCGCGACCTGCCAGCCGCCTACGTCATCGACGCTGACGGCGTACCGGTCGTCATGGCGATCGATGATCCGAAGCTGCCCTACATCGTGCCCCCTTTGGACGCGATCAAGCAAGCGGCCGACGGCCAGGTGCCGCTATTAATGCCAGAGAACGATTATCGCGTGGGCGCCTTAGCGCGGCTAGAAAAGTTCCCCGGGCGCTTTCTCTACGTTGTGCGCGGCGTCAGCCCTAAAGTGATCGGTCACTTGCAGCGTACGGAGCAGAACGTCGATGAATACAACCGCTTGCGACAAACCAAGAGCGGCTTGAAAATTGCGCACGGCCTCATCTATTTCATGATCTCGACAACCGCACTGCTGGCGGCAATTTGGACCGGCATGTGGTTTGCGGGACGTTTCGTGGCTCCCATCCGCCGATTGATCGCCGGCGCGCAGGAAGTTTCGCGCGGCAACCTCAATATTGCATTGCCCGAGAAACGCGGCGAAGGCGACTTGCGGCGGCTATCAGAAACGTTCAACCACATGACACGTGAACTGAAGGGTCAGCAGGACGCTCTTGTTTCCGCCAACGATCTCTTAAGCGAGCGGCGCAACTTTATCGAAGCTGTGCTTTCGGGCGTTTCCGCTGGTGTCATTGGCTTAGACAGTTCAGGCCGCGTAACGCTTCTCAGCCGCTCGGCCGAACAGTTGCTTGGCGTCACGTCGCAAGACGTGATTGGCCAAAATCTTCTCGATCTTGCGCCGGAATTCTCAAGTGTGCTCGCCGCGCGAGAGGATGCTGGCGTCAAGACGAAAGGACAGCATGAAATCAAACGTCAGATTGGCGATGACGAGCGTACTTTTGCCGTGAAAATTACGCGTGAACGGGCAGGCGAAGGAGATGTCGGGTCGGTTGTGACATTCGACGATATTTCAGAGCTGGTACAAGCTCAGCGCACAAGTGCCTGGGCTGACGTTGCGCGCCGCATCGCCCACGAAATCAAGAATCCTCTGACGCCCATACAACTGTCTGCCGAGCGCCTGCGTAACAAATTCGGCAAGCAAATTACCGACAACCGCGAGTTGTTCGACACGCTAACCCAAACGATCGAGCGCCAAACCGGCCAGATCAAAAGCATGGTCGATGAGTTCGCGTCGTTCGCACGGATGCCCGCGCCCGATATGACCGAATCCGATCTGCGCATTGCCGTGCAAGAGCCGGTCATTCTGTTCCGCGAGAGTAACAAGGACATCGACTTCAAGCTCAATATGCCAGGCACTGCTGTGCGCGCGCGCTTTGACCAGCGGTTGATCTCTCAAGCGATGACGAATCTCGTGAAGAATGCCACGGAAGCCATCGAAGGTTACGGCGAAGCACAGGGCCGTCCGCCCGGATACCGGGGTGAAATCGAAGTCGTCCTCAACGCACTTGACGATCGCGCGGTAATTGAGGTGGCCGACAATGGCATCGGTTTACCGAAACAAAACCGGACTCGGCTTCTTGAACCCTACGTCACAACGCGCGCCAAAGGCACGGGCCTCGGGCTTGCGATTGTGCAAAAGATCATCGAACAGCACAGCGGCACAATAGCACTTGAAGACGCCCCCATAACCGCGACGCGATCGCGCGGCGCCTTAATGCGCGTTGTCCTGCCGCTGAAATCTACTCGAGTTAACGAAGCCGCAGATCCATCGCCCGCAAGCACCGAACGAACGGCATTGCGCGCATAACCTTTAGACAGAGTCACGGGAGCCTTAGAAAATGGCAGCAGATATTTTGGTCGTCGACGACGAAGCCGACATCCGCGATTTGGTGTCGGGCATTCTTGAAGATGAAGGGCACCGGACGCGGCTGGCACGCGACAGTGACGAGGCGTTGAAAGCGATCGAAGATCGCAGGCCCCATCTCGTGATCCTCGATATCTGGCTTCAGGGCAGCCGCCTCGATGGTCTTGAAGTTTTGACTGTCATGAAGCGCGCCTATCCCGATCTCCCCATTGTCATCATCTCAGGCCACGGAAACATCGAAACGGCCGTCACGGCGATCAAGCGGGGCGCTTACGATTATATCGAAAAGCCCTTTAAATCGGACCGACTGGTTCTTGTCACGCTCCGGGCGCTCGAAGCGTCCCAGCTAAAGCGCGAAGTGAAGGAATTGAAGGAACGCTCGGTCGTCTCGGCCGAAATGATCGGCAAATCGACGGCGATCAATCAGCTGAAAAACAACATCGAGCGGCTCGCCCCAACCAACAGCCGCATCCTTATTCGAGGTTCGTCCGGCACGGGGAAGGAACTCGCGGCGCGCGTGATCCACCAAAAATCGCACCGGGCTGACGGTCCGTTCGTGGTGCTCAATGCCGCTGCCATGGCCCCTGATCGCGTGGAAGAAGAGCTTTTCGGCACCGAAGACCGCACGGGCGGCCCTCGGAAAGTGGGCGCACTTGAGGAAGCCCACACCGGCACGCTCTACATCGACGAAGTCGCCGACATGCCGATGGAGACGCAAGGGAAAGTCTTGCGCGTGCTTGTCGAGCAAAAATTTATCCGCATGGGCGGCTCTCAGAAGGTGTCGGTCGATACGCGAATTATCTCGTCCACAAGCCGCGATATCGAACGCGAGATTGAAGAAGGCCGCTTCCGCCAAGATCTTTTCCATCGTTTGAACGTTGTTCCGCTTCGTGTCCCGAGCCTTGCTGAGCGGCGTGAAGATATTCCGGAACTCATTCACTTCTTCGTCGGTCAGGTCGCGCAGGCGTCCGGTCTCTCGCCGCGTCAGATCGGCGAAGACGCTGTCGCCGTTCTTCAGGCCCACGATTGGCCGGGCAACGTGCGCGAACTCAGGAACAACATCGAGCGATTGATGATTTTGGCTGGCGGCGAACCGAACACCGTTATTACGGCGGAAATGCTGCCCGAAGAGATTGGTTCAAACGTGCCGCTTCCGGTCAACGGCGGCGCCGAACATTTGATGAGTTTGCCGTTGCGCGAAGCCCGTGAAATTTTTGAGCGCGAATATCTGCTCGCCCAGATCAACCGGTTCGGCGGCAACATCTCTCGGACTGCGGAATTCGTTGGCATGGAACGCTCAGCTCTTCACCGCAAGCTCAGGGCGCTTGGCGTTTCGTCCGATCAGCGGGCAGGGGAAGCGCGCTCTGCGTGATGGCGGCTTGATAATGGACTGGAGCATGATCGGGGCATGAGCCGTATCGTCTACGTCAATGGCCGCTACAGGCCACATGCAGAGGCGGCCGTCCATGTGGAGGACCGCGGATTCCAATTTGCGGACGCTATTTACGAGGTCGTTGAAGTCCGAAACCGGCGCCTCGTAGATTCCCGGCGCCATTTGGATCGCTTGGAACGGTCCCTTGGCGAAATAAGAATGACGCCGCCAATGTCGCGGCCGGCATTACTCAACGTCATCCGCCAAACGATCCAGCGCAATATGGTGCAGCAAGGTCTCGTTTATATACAAGTCTCACGAGGCGCTGGGCCGCGCGATTTTGCCTTCCCCGCTGATGACATTCAGCCGACGGTTGTCGTCATTGCGCGCAGCCAGAATCCGGCAAAAATAGCGGCGACCGCGGACGCCGGCATTGTTGTCAAAACCATGCCCGATATTCGGTGGGGGCGCTCCGACATCAAAACGGTGATGCTGTTGCCGGCCTGTCTCGCCAAGAACGAAGGCAAGGCGCAGGGCGCCGCAGAGATTTGGCTTGTGGACGCGAACGGCAACGTCACGGAAGGCGCGTCAAGCAACGCCTGGATTTTGACAGCCGATGGTTGCCTCGTGACGCGGCACCTCGATACGCGCATCTTGCCCGGCGTCACACGCGCCACCGTAATCGATGCCGCCGCCGCCTCTAAGCTAACGCTCGTTGAACGCGCGTTCTCGGTTCGTGAAGCCTATGAGGCCAAAGAAGCGTTCATCACGTCTGCGACCAACACCGTCATGCCTGTGGTTCGCATTGACGAATATGTGATCGGAGATGGCAGACCGGGGCCCTTAACTCGCCAACTGCGCTCAGCGTTTCATCTTATTGCTGAAACTTCGGACTTTTAGACTGCAACGAAGCGCGAACTCAGCCTGCGGAGGGGCTTTCCATCGTTCCCGAAATGACTATCTTAGGCTGACGAGCCGAAAAGCGAGGGGGCAAGCCTCCTCGGGGCGCGAACCAAAAATGCGGTTTGTGCCGCGTACGCTAAGAAGAAAACGACAAAACAATAAAGCGGATAACAACAATGGCTGAACGCGCTCAAAACCTGCAGGATACATTCCTGAATTACGTCCGGAAGAATAAAACCCCACTGACCATATTTCTTGTGAATGGTGTGAAGCTGCAAGGCATCGTCAGCTGGTTTGATAATTTCTGTGTCCTACTGCGGCGCGATGGTCATTCTCAGCTGGTCTACAAGCATGCCATTTCGACCATCATGCCGGGTGGACCCGTCAACCTGAACGACCAGGACGGCGAGAGCATCACCTTGTGACGGCGGCTCATTCTGACGACAAAGACAAAGACGGCCTTGATCAGAGTCAAGACCATAGCAAGGGCCGTACTTTGAAGTCACGGCGCCGGGCGCCAGAAGAAACGCGCCGGCCTCCATCCCGGGCACTCATTGTTGTGCCCGTATGGAAGCGGCAAATCCGCGTCGGGGAAAAAGCCAAGCCTTTCCCTCAAACTCACACGCCGGAAAATCGCCTCGCTGAAGCCATCGGACTTGCCAACGCAATCGAGCTCGACATTGTCGATGCGCTGATTGTGCCTCTGTCGGGGCCCCGGCCCTCGACCCTTATTGGCTCAGGCAAGGTTCAGGAACTCAAAGATCACATTGCCGAAAAAGAAATAGGCCTCGTCGTCGTCGATCATATCGTGACGCCCGTGCAGCAACGCAATCTCGAGAAGACCTGGGAGTGCAAGGTCATCGACCGCAATGGTCTTATCCTCGAGATCTTCGGCCAACGCGCCAGAACCAAAGAAGGCGTGTTGCAAGTCGAGTTGGCACATCTCACTTATCAGAAGGGCCGCTTGGTTCGGGCCTGGACCCATTTGGAAAGGCAGCGCGGGGGCAGCGGCTTCTTGGGCGGCCCGGGCGAAGCACAAATCGAACTCGACCGGCGCATGCTGCAGGATCGCATCGACGCTATTAAAGGCGACCTCAAGGGCGTTGTCAAAACGCGCGAACTGCATCGCGAGGGGCGCCGCAAGGTGCCGTACCCCATCGTCGCGATCGTCGGCTACACAAACGCCGGCAAATCGACTTTATTCAACAAAATCACGGGCGCGGGCGTGCTCGCCATGGATCAGGTGTTTGCGACGCTTGATCCGACGATGCGCGAATTGAAATTGCTCAGCGCCCGCAAAATCATTCTTTCCGATACCGTTGGCTTCATCTCCGACCTTCCAACAATGCTGGTCGCCGCCTTCCGCGCCACGCTCGAAGAGGTCGTTGAAGCCGATCTTATCTTGCACGTCCGCGATATCGCGCACGAGGAAACGGAAGCACAGGCTGCGGACGTTGAAAAAGTGTTGGGTGATCTCGGTATCGATACGCTTCCTGCAGACAGTCACATCCTCGAAGTATGGAACAAGGTTGACCTGCTAACTCCGGAACGCCTGAGCGAGCTACAACTTGAGGCGCGGCGCGACGAGTGCCAGCCGGTTCTCGTCTCAGCGATTTCAGGCGAGGGGATTGAGGCGCTGTATGAGGCGATCGACGCGCGCCTTGGCAAGGCTGACGAAGTCCTTGAACTCGCGATACCTGGCCATCAGGGGGCGCTCATCGCGTGGCTCTACGAAAATGGCGATATCGTCTCGCGCGAGACGCGTGACGACGGCACACTGTTGATGCGTGTTCGCGTAGCGTCTGAAAAGAAAGAGCGCATGATCGCCAAGCTTCGCAAGGCGGGGATAGCGGTGTAAGGTTATCGACGGCACATCGTGTTTGGACGGCGATGCACGCTTGGCTCGCCGGGTGGCGCGATCCGGCGGGGCCCGCGCCATGTGGACGCAGCATGTTCCCCGGCCGCACGGACTGGATGCGGCTGTGCAAACCCTATTGGATAGGGAAAGGGCCTGTTGCACTTCCTGCCCTGGTGCCAGAGCATGACGCGCTGCGCCTGTGCGTCATGCGCTGTGGCGGTGAGGGGAGCGGAGTAAGATTCGTGCGCGGCGCGCCTTTCCCTACTCCCCCTCCATCTGCTCCAAGAATTTAGCCTCATCCCAGAACCCGTCCATCTCTTCGAGGCTCGATTGTGCCGGGCTTGAACCTTTTTCAGCGAGTCGCGTTTCGATGTGCGTGAAGCGGCGAATGAACTTCTGGTTGGCACCGCGCAAGCACGCTTCAGGATCAATCTTCAAGTGCCGCGCGACGTTAGCGAGCACGAATAGGAGATCGCCGAATTCTTCTTTTATTGCTGCATCCGGCTGTCCTGCGGGGAGCCTGCTGGCTGCGGCGGGCAATGCAACTTCTTCGAATTCCGCCAGTTCTTCTTTCACCTTGTCGAACACAGGGATCAGTCCCGGCCAGTCAAATCCGACCTTCGCGGCCTTATCCTGCAGCTTAATCGCGCGCGTGAGTGCTGGGATTGCGGCAGGAATATCACCGAGTACGGACGTCCTCTCATCCGCGCCTTTCTCCGCCTTCTCGTCAGCCTTGATTTTGTTCCATAGCCCTTTGACGGCGCCGGCGGTACGCGCCGTCTCGCCGCCGAATACGTGCGGATGGCGCCGGATCATTTTCTTTGTGATGCCTTCCACGACGTCGCCAAAAGAGAACGCGCCTTGCTCCTCGGCCAACCGCGCGTGATAGACAACTTGAAGGAGCAGATCTCCGAGTTCGTCTTTCAAATCGGCGGTGTCGTCGCGTTCGATTGCGTCAGCCACTTCGTAGGCTTCCTCGATCGTGTAGGGCGCGATTGTTTTGAAGGTCTGTTCGAGATCCCACGGACAACCGGTCTTCGGCGTGCGCAACGCCGCCATGATCTCGATGAGGCGCGCGATGTCACGCGAGGGCGTCAGTGTGTTCGGCATTATCCATCCCCATGTTGCCATCCCCATGTTGCCATCTCCATGTTCGGCATGGACATTAAACGAACAAGCAGGCTACGGCGAGGGGAGGAGAGCAATTGCCCGTTCCGGCCGGCTTGAGGAACGAGAGTCGGTTCGGGCCAAGTAAAACGAGCGCGCCAGCGCCGGGAAATACAACACAATCGACAGCGGTAAGAGCCACCCAGCCCAAGCTGCCAAAACATAAATCGGTTCAAAGGGCAGCTCGAAGTAAATGGCCGAGCCCGTCATGAGGCGGAACCAAACAGCGCCCGTCGTCACCGCCGCCATCGCAAGCATCAATTGAACATGACGCGCACGGTTACCCCGCCGGATGGCCATGACGCCCGCCGCGAGCAGCACCATCCACACCAAACTCTGCACAAAAAATCCGGCGCGCGCGCCAATCGACGAGTCGCTGAATATGGCAACGGGAAGCGCCGTCAGCCCTCCTATCACCACGAAAGCGCCCAAGAGGCGGCCCAGCATGCGATGCACGTCCGGCTGCCGCCGCGTTGCAATAGCGGCCGAGACGAGAAGCAACGCGGCGGCCGACGACACCATGTGCGCCGTGAAGATTACCGGCATGCGCGCTGCGAGGACGAACATTTCATAAGGGAGAGGGATCAGCCCTGTGCCCGAGCCGATTGCGACGAGACCGACCGGTACAATAAGGAGTGCGATTATTATGAAGAGTGTGAGCCGCGCGGCATGCGATAATGGCAACTCATTTTTCGGTAGAGTTCGGTCAGGAACAGCGCTGGTCTCGATTGCGGTCGCGGTCATGAGTTCAACTGTCGCCTTTTCCTATGGCGTCATCGCGGCGGACGAGCAGCCCGCTGTCGAAAAGGCCGAGCTCTTTCCGATTAACCTCGCTGGACGCTGGAGCGGCAATCACTACGCCAACACCATGCGCGCGCCCATCCGGATAGGCGAACCTAGTCCTGGCGAGGTGGCCCCAAAGCTGAACACGCTCACCTATGACATTGTCGCGTGTGGCGACGAATGGTGCGGCATCGCCGTGACGGATGCGAAGACGTGCGGAGCCGTCGCGCTGAAGATGAAGCGCGACACAGCGACGAACCGCCGGAACGCCTTCACTGGTAAACTGGAACTCGCTAAAGGTTCAGCACCCTACGTGATTGAAGCTTGGTACAGTGCGCCAGATACAAAGTCCGGGGAGGGGAGCGCAAAAGCCCACCTGAATTTCGTCGGCGATACGGGTGGCGAACTCCTAATGATGCGCCGGTCGTTCCCATTCCAGGCGGAGATGGCCCGCATGGGTGAGCCCACATGTACGATGGAGAAGGCGACTTCGTAGGCCTCCCATAACCTGCCATTGGCGCGCGGCAATGTCCCGGCTAGTGTATTCTGGGACGGCGGGCGTTCACAGCAGGAGTCAGATGCACATCTTGATCAACGGCGTCGTTATGCTCGCCGAACTGGCAGCGATCGCCGCCGTCGCATGGCTCGGCTTGAATTTTCCGCTTTTTTTCGCGGTCCTTACAACTCTAGTGGCGCTTGCGTTGGGGTTTCGCCTGGAGTACGCGCGGCTGCAAAACGAGATGCCGTTTTATTTTGATCGTCTCCCCGAACGCTCGGCCATTTTTGCCTGGCTCGTTGGCGGCTCGGAGGCCTTCGTCAAAGCGATGCTTGCTGGTGTCGTCGGGTTGTTGACGTTTCTTGGCACCGATCACGAACGCATCACATGGGTCGCGATCCTCTTCGGCTTCGTGTTGTTTCTCGGCGTGCAAATCGTGTCGTGGCTGACACGGCGGTTTCAAGCACGGCCTTTGCGCTGGGGATACTTCCGCCTCGCGGCCCCCCTGGGACTTCTATACTCGATAGGACTTTCGATGCTGCCGTCACCTGGCTTTTCCGAGCTCGCCAAAAGGGCAACATTCGACATGCCGGCAAAACCATCTATGGAACAGGCAAGCGAGTTTCTGTTTCTACTTAAGCAATCGTTCGACGATATCGTAGAGCGCATGCTGACGTGGATTTTCGATCCGGGAATTGCCCAAGGCATCGGTGCCATCGTGAGTGTGAACATGCTGTCGGGTTTCGTGCTGTCACTCTACGCCGTTCTCATTGCTGAAGCCGTTCGGCGGATGGAGGGAAGCAATGCCTGACAATGACAACACGGCACCAGCAAAACTCAGACGCGGATTTCGTCAGCTTGTCGTGGAAGCGAACTCAGAAATCGAAACCGTATCGGTTGAAGACGCCAAGGCGCTGCTCGGCCAGGACGGCGTCGTGTTCGTCGATCTCCGCGATCCGCGCGAACTTGAACGCGAAGGCAAGATCCCGGGTGCCTTCCATTGTCCGCGCGGAATGCTCGAATTCTGGGTTGATCCTGAAAGCCCTTATCACAAGCCCGTTCTCTCCAGCGGCAAACGCCTGTTGTTCTACTGCGGCAGCGGCTGGCGCTCGGCACTCTCCACGAAAACGGTGCAGGACATGGGCCTCGCGAACGTCTGCCATGTCCACGGCGGATTTACAGCGTGGAAGGCGGCCGGCGCGCCGATCGAGGCCGTCATCTCTAAGCCAGTGAGTGGGCCAAAGGCGGAATAGTCGAAGAGCCACGCTGCAGCGCACTGCAACGGACTACGCAGAGACTAGTGTTATGTCACAAACATTTGAATCTGCGCATGCCGCGAATATGATTCAACGTTTGCATGGCACGCACGACACACGAAATCGCGCTTTCGCGCAAGGACCGTAACGCCCTTGAGGCGCTGGCGGCGAACGGCAATAC
>JANOKW010000071.1:0-6291 GCA_031419475.1 Hyphomicrobium sp.
GTCGATCTGCGGCCAAATCCCCGTTAACCCCCCGTAAACCACGTTTGCGCGGGGCTTGGCGGCCTGCTATCAGCCGCCTTATGTCCATCCCGCTCGACCACATCCGCAATTTCTCCATCGTCGCCCATATCGACCATGGCAAATCGACGCTGGCCGACCGCCTGATCCAGATGACCGGGGGCCTGACCGATCGTGAAATGGCGGGCAAGGAGCAGGTGCTCGATTCGATGGATATCGAGCGCGAGCGCGGCATCACCATCAAGGCGCAGACAGTCCGCCTTGACTACAAGGCCAAGGACGGCAAGACCTATCAGCTTAACCTGATGGACACGCCCGGCCACGTCGATTTCGCCTACGAAGTCTCGCGCTCGCTCGCCGCCTGCGAAGGCGCCATTCTGGTTGTGGATGCGAGCCAAGGCGTCGAAGCGCAGACGCTCGCCAACGTCTATCAGGCGCTCGACAACAAGCTCGAGATCCTGCCCGTCTTGAACAAGATCGATTTGGCATCAGCCGACGCCGACCGCGTCAAAGAGCAGATCGAAGATGTGATCGGCATCGACGCTTCAAACGCGATCGGCGTATCGGCCAAAACCGGATTAAATGTTGAAGCGGTGCTCGAAGGCATCGTCACGCTTCTGCCGCCGCCTGTCGGTGACGCCAAAAAGCCCTTGAAAGCCATGCTGATCGACAGCTGGTACGACGCGTACCTCGGCGTTGTCGTTCTCGTGCGCATCAAAGACGGCGTGATGAAGAAGGGCCAGAAGGTCAAGATGATGGCGTCTGGCGGGTCCTACCAGCTCGACCGTGTCGGCATCTTCCGCCCCAAGCAGGAAATGCTCGATCAATTGAACCCAGGCGAAGTCGGCTTCTTCACGGCCGCAATCAAGGAAGTCGCCGATACCCGCGTCGGCGATACCGTGACGGACGAAAAGAACCCATGTGCCGAAGCGCTGCCCGGTTTTAAGCAAGCCCAGCCCGTTGTGTTCTGCGGCCTCTTTCCGGTTGATGCCGCCGACTTTGAAGACTTGCGCGAAGCCATGGGCCGCTTGCGCTTGAACGACGCCAGCTTCTCGTTTGAAACGGAATCGTCCGCCGCGCTTGGCTTTGGCTTTCGCTGCGGCTTCCTCGGACTCCTGCACTTAGAAATCATTATCGAGCGTCTGGCGCGTGAATTCAATCTCGACCTCATCACCACGGCGCCGAGCGTCATCTATCATCTGCACATGAACGACGGCTCGATGATCGAGATGCATAACCCGGCCGACATGCCTGAAGTTATGATGATCGATCACATCAAGGAACCCTGGATCGAAGCCACAATCCTGGTACCCGACGAACATCTGGGCTCGGTTTTGAAACTCTGCCAGGACCGGCGCGGACGGCAAAAGCAGCTGACCTACGTCGGCTCCCGCGCCATGGTGATCTATGAGCTGCCTTTGAACGAAGTTGTGTTCGACTTCTACGACCGTTTGAAAAGCGTGTCGCGCGGCTACGCCTCGTTCGACTATCACATCCAAGGCTATGAAGAGGGCGATCTCGTCAAGCTGACGATCCTGGTCAATGCCGAGCCGGTCGATGCGCTTTCGATTGTGGTGCACCGGGCGCGCGCGGAAAGCCGCGGCCGGTCGATGTGCGAAAAGCTCAAAGATCTGATCAAGCCGCACCTATTCCAGATCCCGATCCAGGCGGCCATCGGCGGCAAGGTGATCGCGCGCGAAACCATCCGCGCGATGCGCAAGGACGTGATCGCCAAGTGCTACGGCGGCGATATTTCGCGTAAACGCAAGCTCTTGGACAAGCAAAAGGCCGGCAAGAAGAAAATGCGCGAATTCGGCAAGGTGGAAATCCCGCAAGAAGCCTTCATCGCCGCGCTGAAAATGGATGATAATTGAGGGGCGGAACGCGCCGGTGCCTGCGCCGGAGCGGCAACGCGAAGCGCTTCACTCCGGGGCTCGTCCCGGGGGTCCATGTTTCCCAATGCGCGGACCGGAAACCTGTGGCTCAAATCCGCTAGAAAAATCACTTTCGCGCGTGCTATGTTCCGGTCATGACCAACGACGTAAAACGCAATGACGACATCTACGCGCGTGAGGGCGGACCCTACGCGGACATGATCCGCGAGCTCGTCGAATCCGGCCGTTTCGACAGCGCGGCCGAAGTCGTATTCCAAGGACTTGCGCTCGTGCGCGAACAGGAACTCGCCCGTAAGGCCCGAAGCGATTGGCTACGAGAAGAAATTCAAAAGGGCATAGACAGTGCGGATTGCGGCGAACTCATTGCTGCCGAAGACGTCTTCGCCCGTCTTGAAGAAAAATATCGCAAGGCCGCTAGCAAGCTCACTTCATGAAGGTCGTGATTACTCATTTGGCCGCAGCCGATCTTGAGAGTATCGGCGACCGGATAGCGGCGCGCAGCCCGGCAAGGGCGATGACTTACATTGACGAGTTGCGCCGCCGTTTCGCCCCGGGGCTCGTCCCCGGGGTCCATGTTTCCCAATGCGCCTCCACCTCACCGCGCGGCATCACTGCCCCGGGGCACCGAGTAGATAGTTCTTCACTAGATACGACAGGCTGCGCCCCCACGAGTCATCCGTATTGCCGCGAATATCGACGCTATGAACGAAAGTCGATTTCCGGCCCGCAACATCGGACATATACACGTTCAAATTCATGATGAGGTTCGAGACCTTCTGAACCTCGATCCAGGCGACCGACTCGGCACCGAGTGCTTTGCCGTAGTCAAACTCGCAACCGGCGCAGTGTCCGAGTTGCTGGCCGGCGGCAAATTTGGCGCGATCGGCGTCCGTGACATCAATGAACTTATAGCGTCCCGAGTCTTCCATCATCGTCTTGAATTGTTCGCGGATGCTGACCATGCGCGCGCGTTCCGCTTCGCTCGTCGGTTCCAGCTCCTCGTTGTCGTTCTGGAAGTGTACCAGTAGAAAGGCCACGGACTTAACGCCAGGGGCTGGCGCTTCCCCGGCAGCCGCAATGCCTGTAGGGAGACCTACGTGAAGGGCTGCCGCTAATAGGGCCGCCAAAACGAAGTTATGTGCAGTTCGTATCACTGACGACTCCTAGTGATTAAGGCCCCGATGGACGAGGCTTGAAATGACGATGGTCCGATAATCCGGGAATAACGAATTGTTGGGCCGCTGTCGCCCTTTTTATCAGTGCTCACAAAATGTTGAGCTTGCGCAGGTGTTGGGTTGCGCTGCTCGCGCAACGGGTGGGTTGCGCAAACCCCATCACCACTTGAGTTCAGGGATTGTCTTATCGCCGTGACCCGTCACACGGTCATAGTCCTTGTCGGCCTTGCGGTAGCCCTTGACGACGTCCTTGGATGTTTGATCGATTAACTCTTCAAGAGCTTCGCATGTGGTTTGCGCCGGCACGACTGAGATTGATGCAGCAACAGCGTTAGCCGCGCGAATGCCGTTATTGGCATGGCCTTGCTCGTGCTTCCTCAGGGCCGCAATCATGGCGTCCCAGGATTGGCGGCGTGGGTCGCTCGCATCGGGCGCATTGGCCCAGCGCGGAAGTGTCAGCTTGATCGTCGCCGAGACGAGAGAATCTTTAAGCTTGCACACGCCAGAGCTGTCGGCCTCAGTGGCGTGGCTCCAGCTGATCGCCCAATCGGTATAGGCCCAGAAATTGCGCGGTCCGTCTTTCTGCATCGCTTGCGAGAGCTCATTGGCGTTCGCGCCCGCCACGTCATACATGCTCTCGGCGTTGCTGAGACCGACGCTCGCGTCTGGCACCGCGATCCCATCATCCGTTTCATGAATTGGCGGAACGACGATCAAGCCCGTTTGTGGTGTCAATTCTTCTTTTGCCGATTTTTCTGAGGACAGCACGAAATAAGCAGCGAGCGTCACCAAGGTGGCGGCCAGCAAGGGTAACCAGGAGCGGAGAGTTAATTCTGGGACGCGAAGCATCGCGAGTAGCCTGAGTTGGAACACTGATGGATAGAGCTCTGTGTATCCGGGGCCGCGTGAAATGCAAATGAACCACAAACAGCCGCAGCGACGACGCAAAGCGTTCGTTATTTTGGTTGAGTTCAATCAAAAAGAATGCGCCGGACCTCGAAAATCAAGGCCCGGCGCATTGAATGGTGCCTATTAAGCCCGCTGCCCTACAGTGGTAGACGCTGATAGCAGAACATTCCATAGAGCCAGCCGGCCGCTGCACCCCAAACACCTGCCGAGATCAGGCGCTGAAGCATGCCGACGACATCACTTAAGTCTGGACCGGCGCCCGAACCGACGATGCCCGGAAATAACATGAGGGCGGCGATGCCAATGAGGCCAGGGCCGATCAAACCGAAGAGGAAGCCCTTGAAGGTCAAGGGACCCTGCGGAAGCGCGCCGAACACGAGGCCCATGATGGAGCCCCAGATGCCGCCCCAAACGATGTCGTTGACGTAGGTGAACTCGCCTGAAAGTAAACCCGCAGGGAAAACGAGTTGCGGCCTGAAGCTGGTTTGTGCCCACACGATCTCCATCACCATCAGCGCAGTGAGCGCCGCCAGCGCACCGGCAATAAAGCCCAGCACAAGGCTCTTCACGACATTCATGATAGTCTCCCTTCTTGGTCTTCCCCTAAGCGCACTCTGTTCGAGCAACGCCCTGTGTTTTGCCGGTCGCTTATCTCACGATGACGTCTGAATTCCCAGACCACAAGCGGCGTTACGGGGATTGAATCCCAATATTGTGGCTGGCTTGCCCGGTCCGTCGCGCCACTTAAGGAGCAAAAAGGCCTGAAAAGCGCGCCGGGTCGTCGCACCATAGGGCGGAATCAGGGGCGTTGCCACAATTTAGCCACACCGTTTACAGACTTCGGAGCAGCCGTCGGGGGACGTATCGGCAGAGGGCCACGTTCATTCCCCAATCTAACGCCCGCTCCAATCGCGATTGGCGCGCGTTTTTTCGGCTTCGGGAGAGGCTGGCGCTCGCGGTCTCCCCATTCAATTCCCCAGGCTTCGGCAAAGCTTGGGTCAAGCGCCGGCACGCGCTCCGGTCGAGGTGCGCATTCCGCCCATCCGGCGTTTAATTTCAAAAACCCAAAACGACTATTAGGAGATGCAATGCGTAAAAGCATGTTTGTTGCGTTGGCTGGGGCTCTTGCCCTACTTGCACCGGTGACTGCAGAAGCGAAGTCATATTCTAACAGCAGCGGTTCTGGGAGTTGTTTGTCGTCTGAAGCGCGCTCGCTTCTAGGCCGCATTCAGGCCAAGTTCGGGCGGGTCGAAATCATTTCCACCTGCCGCAGGGGCGCCCGCATTGCTTCGACCGGCCGTCCTTCCAAGCACGCGTCGGGTCAAGCTATCGATTTCCGCATTCCAGGCCGCAAACGCGAAGTGGTCAAGTGGCTGATCGCAAATCACGGCAGCGGCGGCACGATGACTTACAGCGATATGGACCACATCCACGTGGACGTTGGCTCTCACTTCGTTGCACTTAACCGCCACAGCGGACACTAACGCGGCGCTTCAATATTAAAACGGGGGGGCGGGACCGCGTCATGCGACCCGCCCTTATGTTTCTTGAGCGATCGTTCAGGCTGTAGCAGTAAGCTTGCCGTAGATCCATGCAAGGCCCGCGCCGAACGCTAATCCGATCAGAACGTGTGCCGCCATTGTTGTGAGATTCCATCCGGCGAACAGCGGCTCGCCCTTGATGAGCGGAACGAGCAGCCAGCGCCCTGCCAGGATCGGACCGAGCAAACCAAAAATCGCGCCCTTGAGCAGCATCGAGTCACCTGGTATGCGCGGCCAAATGAGCGCGAACAGAACGCCCCAAAGCCCAGCCCAAAACATGCCATTGACGAGCGACGGCACCGCGAACGGGCCAACCGGGTCAAGTGACCACGGCTTCGCCGAGATCAGACCAGCCTGCCCGACGGCAAGCACCATGGTCTGGTGGAACACCAGCACCGACACTGCGGCGGCCAAGAAGCCGTAGAGCAACCGTTGCGGATTATTTTGTAACATCGTTTCCGTCCCCCCTGGTTATAGGCCCGCCGGAAACAACCTGTCCGGTGAGTGCCTGCATAGCGTTAACACAGCTTATGAGCTCGCGCGATACCACCACGACCTAGACGGCGAAGCGCTAGACCAAGGGCTGCCAAACGGCCTGTGCTCCTTGCTTTTGCAGCATTTCCGGGGCATATAGGCGCCGTCGAACACGCCTTGGCTCACTCTAAGACAGTGCTACCGCCTGCCCTAAGACGTCTCCATTGCGCGATTTGATGGCCTTCCGGGTATATCACCAGGGAGGATGCCAAAAGGCTT
>JANOKW010000072.1:0-7750 GCA_031419475.1 Hyphomicrobium sp.
TTAAAACTCAAAAAGACGGAAGCGGAGCGAACGTGCGCCGGGTTCTGCCTATGTGAAAAAAAGTACGGTCACACGTCCGCTCCACGAAGAACTGGTGTCAAGTGTCTGCGCCGCCACTTGGCTAGGAGGCTGCTCTCCACGTGAGCGTCTCACCTCACGCGGACGGCGGGTGCTATTAGGCTCGCCGTGCATGGCGGCGAACCAGCAGTTCATCCCGGACCCGGCTCAATGCGATGCCTCGCCTCAAGCCCCGTGTAGATCCGGTTGAGGTGCAGTATGCGCGCGTTGGAGCAACATGGGAATGCGAAGTTCGGGGTTTGGTTGATGGGGTTTTAGATTAGGCGATCAGGATATGCCATTAGGCATTAGGCAATCGGCATTAGGCATAAAGGGGCGCGCGATATCGCTCATTCTTCCCGTCATCCTCGGCCGAACGATCCCGCGAGTGACGGCCGGGGTCGAGCGCAAAGAGCGCCGGAGGCTCGATATTCGTCAAGGAGAAAAAGCATATGGCGGCTGCGCCGAGTCTCACGCTGGATCCCCAAACGCGTATCGCAAGAGGGCTCACCCGTTTGAGGATGACGGTGTTGGGTGCCGCGCCCGCCTCGCGCAACCGCGTTCCCGCCACTCCAAAATCGCGCAAGCGCGATATCGAAGGCCGGGATGACAGCGGCGCGTTGGGAGCACGTCGCAGCAGCCGCGATCTTCCGTATGGATTGTGACGCGGAAGTTTGGCAACATGGATTGGTGTCGAAAAACCAACACAGGATACTGTCGCCATGTTGCTTTCCCGATCGTACCGCGCAATCTTTGCCACCGCTTTAGCATTGGCAGTTGCCCCTTTGCTCAGCGCCGCTGCATATGCCGAAAAGCGCCTGATCGTCGTCACGGCGATCGAGCCCAAGGGCGGTGTGACGGTCGATAAGGAACCGTTTCCGGCGGAGAAATTGCCCGATGGCGGCGGTTATGTTCTGAAGCAACCGGACGATAAGGGCCGCTGGGAAATCTCAGCTTATGTATTCGATCCCCGTCAAATCACGGTGAACGAAGGCGATGAGGTGGCGCTGGAATTCATCGGCATCAACGGCGCCAGCCACCCGACGACGATAGCCGGCTACGACATCTCTTTCACCCTGAAGCGCGGGCAAGTTAATCGCGTGTCGTTTGTTGCCAGCAAGCCGGGCGTGTTCGCGATTAAGTGTGCAACGCATCACCCGACGATGGTGGCCGAACTCATCGTCAATCCGAAGAAGTAAGGGGCCAGATTCCACTTGCCGGATTTTCCTCACCTATTGGGTTACTCGTAGAAGGCGTAGTACTTGCGGGCCGTTTCGACGACTTGCCAGGTTCCTGTGAAGCCGGCCGGTGAGACGAACGCATCGCCCGCCTTGAAAGTTGTGACCGAACCGTCGTCGCCGGTGACGATAATGATGCCCGCAAGCAAGTGGCAGAATTCGCTCTCGGAGAAGACCACGCGCCAGGTGCCGGGCTGGCATTCCCAAATACCGGAACTGAAGCGCCCGTCGGCGCTTTGGAACAGATTGATGGCGCTTTGCGCGGGGTCGCCGCCGAGAATGAGGTCTGAAGACGGGCGGAAGGTTTCAGGCGCGGGGAGATTGCCTTGAAACGGGATGACGGGCGCAAACGAACCTGCAGAGGGGCTTGGCATGAGACGGGTCCTTCGAATTCCAGTTGTGGCAAAGATTGGCTAGAGTACCTAAATTGGTATCGTCAGCCAATGATATGTAATTTTCTGAAGAGGTCGTATGCCATGATGGGAAAGACCGTGCGTTATTTTGCGATGCTGGCGGCAGTCTCGGGACTGTCATATGCCGTGCCCGCAGTGTGGGCGGGCGACGCGCCGCAATTAGGACAGCTTGAGCGTACGATCGAAGACGTCGCCAGGCGCTGGCCTAATTTGCAGCATGTGCCAGCGGACGGTGTCGCGAACATGATGGCGTCGAAGAACGCTGTATTGTTCGATGTGCGCACCGAGCAGGAATATGGCGTCAGTCACCTCGAAGGTGCGATCCGCGTCGATCCGGCCATCGATAGTGCGGAGTTTCTGAAAACGCATGCGGCTGCAACAAAGGGCAAGACGGCGGTGTTCTATTGTTCAGTTGGGGTGCGCAGTTCCAAGCTCGCCGAACGCGTTGGTCACGGTTTGAAACAAGCGGGCGCGTTGGGAACGCAAAATCTGCGTGGAGGGATTTTTGCCTGGCATCAGGAAGGGCGCCAACTTCATGACGCCAAGGGCCCAATCGAACTCGTGCACCCTTATGACAAAACCTGGGGCAAGGCGATCAAGCGCCAGGACAGTATCTCAACCGAAGGCCGGCCATAACGGCGAAAAGGGCCGCCTTTGCGGAGCGGCCGTTTGTTTATTCGCGTCAGGGGGAGTGTGGGACGTCTTACTTTTTTGAAGTTTTAGTCGCGCTTGTGCGTTCGGATACGGCAAATTCGATGCGCCGGTTCCGGGCCTGCGCGGTTTCGCTGTTGCCTTGCTCGATGGGATGTGCCGAGCCGAGGCCACGCGCACTGATGTGATCTATATCCACGCCGCGATTGATCAAGGCAGTCCTCACAGCCTCCGCACGGCGCTGGGAGAGATCCTGATTGTGCGTCCTGCCGCCGTTGCCATCCGTGTGGCCTTCAACAGCAAGATTGAAGCGGTTGCAGCGTTTGGCAATGCCGGCCAGCTTGTCGAGGGCGGAGCGGCTTTGTTTGTCGATTGCCGCTGAATCGCGTGCGAATACGATTGCCGAGCTTGCGAGCGTGGCAGCGAATTCGACCTTGCAGGTCGCCGGTGCGGGCGCTGCGGACTTATCGACGGATGAGGTTTCGATAGTCGCCGGCGAGGCTACAGGGGCTGGCGTGACAACCGCCGCCGCAAACAAGGGCTCCCCGTTCGGGAATTGAACTGGCGGCGCGACCCAGGACGCGGCTGTAGCGGCGGTTGGTTCCATAGATGTCTCGACGGCAGCGACGCTTTGTACGGGTGCTGGGGCTGCGATAACGGGCGGCGGGACCACAAGGGCAACCGGCACCTCGGGTTCTGGCACTGCAATTGGAGCGGGCGGCGGGGTAAGCGTCAGATGGCTGCGCACCTTGGTGATGATGCGGCTCTCAAGCATGGCTGGCCGTAGGGCTTTGCTGACAACTTCAAAGGCCATCACCCGTTCAGGTTCGCCCGGTGCTTCGCCCCGGATGGAGGCAACACGGTCTTCGATCTCGACCTCAGCCCAGCTGAAGCCGGAGCGGGCGAGCGCCGCGGCCGCGTCAATTCTGGCGCCGTCCAATGCGATTTTCGGGTCGCCCGCGCTGAAGAAGGCGGCGAACATGGCTGCAATGGCACAGGTCAGCGACCCGAGGCCCAGCCACGAGACGATTGAATAGCGCGCATTGGCAGGTTTGTTGTCTGGAGTTTGGCGGTTCATCACACATCCCATTGATTGGCTGTTTTCTGGGACGGCACGCCGAGCGGTCATGTCCCAAGCCCAACGCACATCGACGCAGGCAGCAACAAGACTGTATTGTCTGAAAGCTGAACGGATTCTCTTATTTTTGCAAGAGTCGATTCGCAAAAATTTGCAAGAGATCGGCTGTGCACCGGCGTGTGCCAATGCGCAGCCGCTTAGAATGTCGAGGCAGCGGAAACCGCCCGCAGCGCATAAACTGGCTGAGGTGCTGGCCGCGCGGGCGAGAAGTCCGGGACGCTAAGTTCGCAAAGCCCGCCGTCCAGATAGAGGTGGTGCCATAGCTGCGTCGCGAGCACGGCCGCCAGCCCCATTTCGGTAAAGAAGCGCCGTTTTGAATCTTTACCCTGAGCGCTTGTGCCGCCGCTGCCTAGGCTAAACTGGCGCCGGACTTCGGCAGCGTCGAAGTATCCAGTTTTCTTCAGCGCGTCTTCGCTCATGAGCTGCTGGACATAGGGCGGGGCGTTCTGAAGGAATGTCGCGGCGAACGGCGCCCGGAACATGGCTTTTGGACGCAGCGCCACTTCAGCCGGAAGCCAGCGGGCGGCGGCTCGGCGCAGGAGATATTTGTCGTGCCGCACGCCGTTGAGTTTCCAACGCGGGTGCACGCGGGCGCACAGCTTGATCAGGTCTTCGTCGAGGAAGGGGTAACGCGTCTCGACGCTGTTGGCCATAGCGACGCGGTCGCCCTTGTGATTCAAAAGCAGGCCCGACAGCATCACCTTGTGACCGAGATAGAGCGATTGATTGAGCGGATGCCAGCGGCGCATGCGTTCGGTGTTGAGTTGCAGATCTTCGTAGGCGACGTGGGTGCCGATCCGGTCTTTGAGCGCGGCGCTGTAGAAGGATTGGCGCGAACCGGAAAACAGGCTGTAGAGTTCCGATTGTGCGTGGGGGCCGCCGATCATGGCGTCGATGCGCTCGAGTTCAGCCAAGCTTTGATCCGGCCTCAACAGATGGCGGATTGTGCGGCTGCCGCGTTGGCTCGGGCGGAAGCGGCCGAAGTCCCACATGCGTTGGAGCTTGTTGATCTTGAACCATACGTATCCGGCCAGCGCTTCGTCGGCGCCTTCGCCAGTCAGTGCCACCTTGTAGCCCTGGCGATTGACTTCGCCGGCCAGGTTCCAAAGCGCGGCGCATGAGGTATCGACGACGGGACAATCAGCGGCTTCGACAAGGCGCGGATAGTCCAAGGCGATGGAGCGCGAGGTGCTCGTCACAACGGTCGGCTTGCTGCCGATATGGCGCGCCGAGATCATGGCTTTGGCGGTTTCGTCGCGCTTTGGATCGTTGAAGCCGATCGTGAAGCTTGGCAACGGCTCGCCGCGCACGCGCGACGCAATGGCCAACACGGCAGCTGAATCGACACCGCCACTCAAGTAGCTGACAACGGGAACATCGGAGCGCAAGCGCAGTTCAACGGAGCGTTGGAATGTGGCTTCGAACTCGTCGATCAAGGCTTTGGGGTTCGCGGGGTTGTCTTCATCGCCCGCGTCCGGGAAGTCGAGATCCCAGTATTCGCGCTCGACGACATCGGCGAGTTTGCCGCCGGTCTGAAATGTGATTCTGATATAGTGCCCGGGAAGGAGCGACTCGATGCCGTCGAACATCGTGCGCCGCGTTCCCATCGCGAAGAACGTGAACATATGGTCGAGGCCTCGCGGATCGATGGCGCGCTGTACGAAACCGGACGCCAGAAGCGCTTTAATCTCGGAGCCGAAAATGAGTTTGTCGCCCTGGCGGGTCCAGTGCAGCGGACAAATGCCAGACCGGTCCCGTGCCAGGAACACGATCCGTTTTGTGAGATCGACAAGCGCAAACGCGAACTGGCCCTTGAGGTGCTCGAAAAGACCCTCGCCGTATTCTTCGTAGAGATGGACGATGATCTCGGTATCTGAATGCGTGCGAAAGACATGCCCCTTGGCTTCGAGGAGCGCGCGGACTTCCACATGATCGAACAATTCGCCATTGGCGATCACGGCAACGGTGCGTGCTTCATTGAAGATGGGTTGTTGTCCGTCCGCAATGCCAACAATGCTGAGGCGGCGGTGCGCCAGCCCAATGCCGGGCATCGTGAGCGTGCTGGCGTCGTCTGGTCCGCGATGGCGGATGACGTCGGCCATCCGTTCAAGAGTGGCGATCTCTGGTTGCTTTTGACCGCCAAGTTCAAGGACGCCAGCAATACCACACATAAGAACTCCAACGCCGGCTTGCACCGTAACTTGTTCAATGGAATGAAGGCGGCCCGGCTTGCGGGATAAAGCGCCGTGACAGGAGTTTCCGTTCAACGCACATTGCGAGACGGCTCCGAGACGCTTCATAACGTAACTAAAACGTGGTTTTTGCAAGGTCGGCTTTGTCACGCCAACTCAGGGTTGTGGCGGGATGACTTTGCCTTCCGCGTGAGAAAAGTCTAATTGGACGCTCGTTGAAAGTATGTTTTCTGCCGCTTGCCACATCTCACGGAGTTCGCTTTCTCATGACTTCATCCGCTGTTTCAAAGTCAGCTCTGAAGGCCGCGATCGTCCAAGTGACGCCATTTCAACAGAACTGCACGCTCATTTGGGATGAGGTGACGAAGACCGGCGCGGTTGTCGATCCCGGTGGCGATGTCGATAAAATCGAAAGCGCGATTGCGGAAGCCGGCATCAAAATCGAAAAAATTCTGTTGACCCACGGACACCTCGATCACGCGGGCGGAGCAGATGAGTTGCGCGCGAAGCTCGGCGTCAAAATCGAAGGACCGCACGAGGCCGATAAACTGCTGCTGGACGCGCTTGAGACGCAGGGAAAAATGTATCAGATCGACGGGCTGCGCAACGTCGTGCCGGATCGCTGGCTCGACGAGGGCGATGCGGTGACTGTTGCCGGGCACAGCTTTGAGATTTATCATTGTCCGGGGCATTCGCCGGGATCTGTTGTATTTTTCAACAAGGCGCAGAAGTTCGCGCTTGTGGGCGACGTTATTTTCCAGGGCTCGATCGGGCGTACCGACTTTCCGTATGGCGATCACGAGGCGCTGATTTCAGCGATCAAGACCAAGTTGTTCCCGCTAGGCGATGATGTGGCTTTCATTTGCGGACATGGCCGCCCGAGCCAGTTTGGCATCGAGCGCAAAACCAATCCGTTTTTGGTGTGAGTGCTTTAGTAGCCGCGCCGGCCGACGCCGACATCGAGGCAGCCGAAGATACCGCATTCGTTGCCGAGTGTGCCGCGGCCGAGATAAATGTTGTCGCCTTCGTTGAAATCAATCGATTCAACGCGCAAAGTTTCCGAGCAGCTGCGGCGGCAATAAACCCAGCGGCCGGCCGGCAGTTGCACTTGGGGCCCGAGGTCCGTTCCCCGCACGGCGCCGGAAACCTGGCCGTTGCTATGCCGGCTCTCGGCCGTAACGTAATCGCCGGCGGGTTGGCGATAGCGGCGCTGACGTGCATCGGCGCTGGTGGCAATAAGCGGTAAGGCTGTCACGACAGCAAGCGCGCCGAGTACGATTGAAGTGTGTCGCATAGCATTAAAGTCCTCAAATTTTCTCGAGTGCCGAAAGTGCTCGTATCGGCCGATCAGCGCGACATCGAGATGTTGATGCCTTTAAGCGCCGAAGCGGCCGTCGACACGGAAACGGAATGGTTGCCGCTGCCGCCAAGCGAGACAGACAGCGAACCTTCAATGCCGCCGGTGATCGCGAGGCTAATTCTGTTCGAGCTGGCTTTGCCCGAAACAGTGCCCGACTGATTATAGGTGCGCTCTTCCCAGTTGCCGGACACGGCGCCATTGGCGTAGTTCAGATTGGCTCTGAGTTCGACCTTGGCTGACGCGTTGGCGCAGCGGATCGAAAGGCCAAGTGCTGATCCGCCGTTGCCGTTGGTATAATAACCCTTGCAGCGTAGGCTTTCGGTTTTCCCGCCTTCGAGCTGTGCCGTGCCGTTACCGTTCCAGGTTCCTGCGAGCGAGGGAAACGGATTGTCGGCGGCCGCCAAGTTGTTGCTTGGCAGAACTGCGAATGTGGCTGTGGTGGCAATCGAAAGCGCCATTAAATGGCCGACAACATAGTTTGCGCGAAACACAGGTTATTCCCTCCCTGTCGCGGGGTGATTTCCAGGAAGGCATTATCGACTGAGTTGACGGGTTTGGCGAGGGCCAGGAGTGCTTTTTAGTGTGGCCAGCCGGATACACTTTGCCGCGCGGGGAGCGAGTTAGTGCCGACCTTAAAGGAGACGTGCCAGCCACATCGTCGCGGCCGGCACGCCCTGTTCTTGGCTTCAAAGCTCTTTGGG
>JANOKW010000073.1:0-7464 GCA_031419475.1 Hyphomicrobium sp.
GGCCGGTTTCGCGGTCATCGCGTCGGCCGCCATGTGGGTGTGGCTGACGCGATCCGACACCTCTCGGCTCATGGCCTGGAGCCTCGCCCTGATTATCGGCGGGGCGCTGGGTAATGCGCTTGACCGGGTATTGATCGGCGGGGTTGCAGACTTCTTTTCAGCACACGCATTCGGATTCTATTGGTACGTCTTCAACATAGCGGACGTTGCCATCGTTGCTGGTGTCGCGGGGCTGCTGTATGACTCATACAAGTCGAGTCGTAATGACGCCGCAAAACCGCTGTAACGGCAGTCGAGTGGGGAGACCGTTTCATTTGCGGGCCATTTCGGCGCATGCGCCACGGGGGAACTTCGTATGCTATTGAAAAACATGATGAATGTTTTGGCTGGCATAGCCGTTGCGGTGCTGCTTTTGGGCTGCAGTGCGGATGATGTCGCCCTTAACGGCAAGGTTTTCGATGCCATGGGTATGAACACCGCGTCAGTCAAAAAGACCCCAAAACTGGCAGAGCGCTCTGGAATTATCGTGCCGCCGAACTTGGATCGGCTGCCGGAGCCCGGATCGGGCGGGGCTGGAGTACCGGCATTAGCCGAGGTTCAGGATCACGACGCCAAGCGGATTAACTCGTACAACGACCTGGAGCGGCAGCAGGAAGCCTACTGCAAGGTGCACTATCACGATGCCAAGATCCACGGCGATCAGGATGCTGTCCTGGCGACGGGCCCGCTTGGGCCGTGTCAAGGATCGGCGCTTAAGCTCCTGAAACAAGCTGGAGACGGCGGCGACGAACAGTAGCGCCTGCCCCAGCTATCAATGCGCGACGCGATCCTCGTGCTTTGTTATGTATCTGAAACATAGAAATAAATTCCGTTTTTGCAGGCGCGCGTGCTGTCTGCAGATGAACGCGATGTCATTTGACTTTGAAGGCCTATCCTCCGACATCTCGTAGGCGCCGGAACACGCTAGCCGCCGTCGCCCCTCGCACACTCAGACCAAGCTGGCCCTTGCAACGAATGAGGGCCAAAAGATTGGGACCAAGCATGCTTTTCACTGCTTTTGCCGTCCGTTCATCCCTTGCAACTCTGACCTTGGCGCTTTCCATGCTCGCATTGAACCCACTCGCCCACGCCGCCGCGTCTGCTACGCGCGCCAGCGAATTCAAGCTGTCGAACGGCATGCAGGTCGTGGTAATTCCAGATCGCCGCGCGCCTGTTGTGACGCATATGGTTTGGTACCGCGTGGGCGCGGCGGACGAAGTGCGCGGCACCTCCGGCATTGCCCATTTTCTCGAGCACTTGATGTTCAAGTCGACGGAGAAAATCCCTGTCGGCGAGTTTTCGAAAATCGTCGGCCGCCTTGGCGGGCAGGACAACGCCTTCACCGGACACGACGCGACGAGCTACTTCCAGCGCATCTCAAAAGATCGGCTCAAAACGATGATGGAGATGGAAGCCGACCGCATGGTCAACCTGCGGCTCGACGAAAAGGAAGTGCTGACCGAGCGCAATGTCATATTGGAAGAGCGCCGCTCGCGTGTCGAGAATAATCCGGGCGCCATTCTCGACGAACAAATGAATGCGGCTCTCTATCTCAATCATCCCTACGGCGTGCCGGTTATCGGCTGGTATCACGAGATTGCGAAACTTTCGCGTGACGATGCGCTGAATTTCTACAAACGCTACTACGCGCCGAACAACGCCACGCTTGTCGTTTCGGGCGACGTGACGGATGACGAAGTCAAAACTCTTGCTGAGGCGACGTTTGGCAAGATCCCGTCAAATCCCGATGTCGTGATGACGCGCGTGCGCCCAAGCGACCCGCCGCAGATCACGCCGCGCCGCATGGAAATTAGAGATCCGCGTGCGGGTAACCATTCATTGCATCGCTACTATGTGGCACCGAGCTACGTCACAGCGAAACCCGGGGAAGCCGAAGCCCTCGATCTCATGATGAAAATCGCGGGGTCGGGCGCCACAAGCCGACTCTACAAGAAGCTCGTTGTCGAAGCCAAATTAGCGTCCAGCGCCAACGGCGACTTCGGCGGGTATGGCTTGGATGGCGGCACCATTTCGCTTTATGCAGTTGCCGCAGACGGCGTGCCGCTCGAAAAGGTCGAGGCGGTCATGGACGAAGTTCTGGCGGACGTTGCCAAGAATGGCGTGACGGACAAAGAACTTGAGCGCGCCAAAAACAACTATTTGGCCGAATATGTGTACGAGAGCGACAACCAGGCAACGCTGGCGCGCCGCTATGGCTGGGGCGTATCCGTTGGGCGCACAGTTGCGCAGATTGAAGGCTGGCCGGACGCGATTTCAAAGGTCACCCTCGACGACATCAAGAAAGTGGCAGCGGAATATCTCGATGCCCGCCGTTCGGTCACAGGATACTTGATGCCAGCCAAAGCCGACGTTGCGGCACAAGGTGGTGCGAAGGCGGGGGCTGATAAGGGCGCGGATCAGGGCGCCGCTGAAACCCCCAAGAGCGCGGTGAGGTAATACCAATGACCTTCTTATCGACGTGCCGCGCCAACGTTTCGAAAGTTCGTGCTCCAATGGCGCTTGCTGCGCTCGCCGCACTTGCGGCCGGTTTCACGTCCGTCCTTGCTACAACCACACCTGCGAGTGCCATGAACATTCAGACTGTTAAAAGCCCGGGCGGCATCGAAGCCTGGCTCGTTGAAGAACACTCGGTTCCGCTCATGGCCTTGCGCTTTGCTTTTGGCGGCGGCAACAGCCAGGACCCCAAAGGCAAAGAAGGCGCCGCCAACTTCATTACCGCGATGATGGACGAAGGCGCCGGCGATATCTTGAGCGCGCAGTTCCAGGAGCGCGTGGAAGACATTGCCATGCGCATGAGCTGGGATGACAGCAAGGATTCGCTCTACGGTAACTTCGAGACGCTCACATCCAACCGGGACAAGGCCGTCGACTTATTGAAACTTGCGGTGACACAGCCGCGCTTCGACAAAGATGCGGTCGATCGTATCCGCCAGCAGCTCTTGGCCAACATCACGTACTCCGAAAAAGATCCTGATAAAGTTGCCGCCAACGCTTGGTACGCGATGGCATTCGAGGGGCACCCTTATGGCCGTCCGTCGAATGGCACCAAGGAAAGCGTTTCCGGCATGACGTCCGCCGATCTTGGCAGTTTTCACAAACGGAATTTTGCCAGGAATAATCTGAAGGTTGTTGCTGTCGGCGACATCAATGCGGCTGAACTCGGCAAGTTATTGGACGACGTGTTCGGCGGGCTGCCAGCGACGTCGGAACTCGTTGACGTTGCGAAGATCGATCCTGTCAATGCTGGGCAGCAGAAGATTATCGATATGGACGTGCCGCAGTCTGTTGCCGTGTTCGGGCTTGGCGCAATGGCGCGTAAAGACTCGGACTTCATGGCCGCGTTCGTCATCAATCACATCTTGGGCGGCGGCGGCTTTTCCGCCAAGCTCATGGAAGAAGTGCGCGAAAAGCGTGGCCTCGCTTATTCGGTCTACAGCTACATACAGCCCTATCAGCACACATCGATTCTGTCGGGAAGCGTCGCGACCAAGAACGAGTCTATGGCCGAGAGCTTGGATATCATTCGCGCTGAATTGAAGAAGATGGCGGACCAGGGCCCGAGCGCCGACGATCTGGAAGGCGCAAAGCAATATCTCACGGGATCGTATGCGCTGCGCTTCGATACGAATTCGAAGATTGCGACCCAGCTTCTTGGACTTCTCCAGGAAGGCTTCGGCACCGACTACGTCGATACCCGTAACAAGCTGGTTGAAGCCATTACGCTCGACGACGTGAAGCGCGTGGCGAAACGCCTGCTCAAGAGCGACGGGCTGATTGTAACGATTGTTGGCAAACCGGCCAACGTGAAGCCGATCAACGCGACGGTGCCCGGGCGCGGTTGAGCGCGGATCGGGTGAGGCCTGATCGAGCTTATTGACGATTTTTGGCCGCCAGGCCTTGGCTCACCCGCCGATTGGCGTTATGCGCTGAGCGGATGTTCACGGGGGACTGCATGGCGCAGGACGGCATCGCTAAGACCTATACGCAATCGATCGCCGGGTGTCTTGACAGCGCCATCGGAGAGCATGGCCTTTCGGGCGCCTCTCTTGCTGCATGGCTGAAGCGCGCTGAACCGCACCTTGCCGCGTTGCGCGACGACTATGTACAGCGCCGCTTGCCACTTCTGCGCATAGCTGAAGAAACAGCCGATCTTGCGGATGCCGCTATCGCACTCGGCAAACTTTCTGAAGGCGCCAAGACGATCATCTTTTTCGGCACGGGTGGGTCGAGCCTTGGCGGACAGACGCTGGCGCAACTCGCTGGCTGGAATATTCCGGGCGGCGCCGATTTCGCACAGCGCAAGCGCCCGCGCACCCGCTTCTATGACAATCTCGATGGCTCGACGCTCGCAGGTGCCTTAGCCAATCTTGATCTGGCGACGTCGCGATTTGTGGTCACGTCAAAGTCGGGCGGCACGGCGGAAACGCTGGCGCAGGTCATCGTCACGTTATCGGCTGTGAAGGCTGCGGGATTAGAGGCGCAGATCCCGCGCATGTTCCTCGGTATCACTGAGCCAGATCAGAGTGGCAAATCCAATGGCCTGCGCGCGCTGTTCTCTCAGCTCGCCATTCCGATGCTCGATCATCACACCGGCATCGGCGGGCGTTTTTCGTGCCTGACGAACGTTGGGCTGATGCCAGCCATTGCACGCGGGCTTGACGGCAGCGCGATACGTGCTGGCGCGCGGGCCGTCATAGACGACATGCTTGCAGCCAAATCGGCGGCCGACTTCGCGCCCGCCGTTGGCGCCGCGACCGCGATCGCCTTGAGTAAGGAGAAAGGCATCCGCACTCTCGTCATGATGCCTTATGCTGATCGCTTGAGCCGCTTATCTGCGTGGTTCGTACAGCTGTGGGCCGAGAGCCTGGGCAAAAACGGCGAAGGCACGAGCCCGATCGCGGCCATTGGCCCGCTCGATCAACATAGCCAATTGCAGCTCTATATGGATGGCCCGCGCGAGCATTATGTGACCGTGTTGCGGTCATTGACCGAGGGCACGGGTCCAAAGCTCGATGCGGAGCTGGCAGAGGCCGCTGGCGCTGCCTTTATGGGCGGCCGCACAATTGGGGATATCGTTTCAGCTCAGTCTCATGCCGTGCCCGAGGCCTTGAAACAGGCGGGACGGCCGGTTCGCACACTTGATATAACAAGGCTCGACGAGAAAACGCTTGGGAGCCTGCTCATGCACTTTATGATCGAGACGATTCTCGCAGGCCGGTTGCTCGGCGTCGATCCGTTTGATCAGCCCGCCGTCGAACTCGCGAAAATCTTGACGAAAGAGCGCTTGGCAAAAGCGTAGCATCCCCACTCCCCGTGACAAGCGCAGGGTCTTGGGGAGAAGGAGGAGAACAACCTTGGCGATCCGCCAACTATCGCCGGACACAGTCAACCGCATCGCAGCGGGCGAGGTGATCGAGCGCCCGGCGAGTGTCGTCAAGGAGCTGGTTGAAAACGCCATCGACGCGGGTGCCGCGCAAATTGAAGTTGTGACAGCGGCGGGCGGCCTCTCCCTCATTCGTGTAACCGACGACGGCGGCGGTATGGCGCCGGCCGATTTGGCACTCTCGGTCGAACGCCACGCGACGTCCAAGCTTTCGGAAGAAGATCTGTTCGATATCCGCAGTCTTGGGTTTCGTGGCGAAGCTCTGCCGTCCATTGGCTCCATCGCGCGGCTGGAAATTAGGTCGAAACCGAGCGATGCCCGCGAAGGCTTTTCGATAGTCGTCGAGCGCGGGCGCAAGGGCGCGGTGCAGCCGGCGGCGCTCAATCCCGGCACGGTTGTCGAAGTCCGCGATCTCTTTTCCGCTACGCCTGCACGTCTGAAGTTTATGAAATCCGAGCGCTCCGAGAACATGGCGACCGGCGAGATCGTGCGCCGCTTGGCGATGGCGCATCCGAACGTTGGGTTCATGCTTCAAAGCGGGGAACGCAGCCCGCTCACGTTGCCGCGAGGATCCGCGACGGCGGACGGGTTGCTCGAGCGCTTGGGCCGCATCATGGGCCGCGAATTTATGGACGATGCGCTTGAGATTAAGGGCGGGGGTTCGGGTGCGTCGGGCCCCATGCGCGTGTTCGGTTTCGCCGGATTGCCGACGCTGCATCGTCCCGATTCAAGCCAGCAGTACTTGTTCGTCAACGGCCGTCCTGTGCGCGACAAGCTGCTAATCGGCGCGGTGAAGGCGGCTTATGGCGATCTTATCCCCAAAGGGCGCTCGCCGCTGCTGGCGCTTTTTCTCGAAGTCACGCCAACCGATCTCGACGTCAACGTGCATCCGACGAAAGCAGAAGTGCGCTTTCGCGATGCGGGCCGCGTTCGGGCGTTGCTGGTTGGCGCGTTGAGCGAAGCGCTGGGATTAGCCGGGCACCGCTCTTCTGCACAAGGCGGAGCGCTGACGGTTGAAACGTTTGCGGCCGGTGTGTTGCCGCAGGGCGGCGGCCACTATGGAGCGCCGCGATCCTTCCTGCCGCGCGGGTTCGCCGAAGCCATGCAGGCCCCGTTCGCGGGTATCGACGGCCTGAGCGCCGACCACAGCGCGGCAACAGCGCCCGCGCCGGACGCATTATTGGATCGTCCGCTTGGGGCGGTGCGTGCCCAGGTGCACGAGAACTACATCGTGGCGCAGACGCGCGACGGGCTCGTCATTGTCGATCAGCACGCAGCCCACGAACGACTTGTTTACGAGCGGTTGAAAACAAGTCTCGCCAATGGCGGCGTGGCGCGGCAGGGCTTGCTCATCCCCGTGATCGTCAACCTCGATGCCGATGATGCCGAGGGGCTGGCTGAAAAGGCGGACGAGCTGGCGGAACTCGGTCTTGTGTTGGAAGGCTTTGGTCCTGGTGCCATTGCGGTGCGCGAGACGCCCGCGCTGCTCGGCGAAACGGATATCGAAGGATTGGTCAAAGACTTGGCCGCAGAAATCCGGGCGGATGGCACGGCGCGTGCGCTGAAAGACCGGTTAGAGGCTGTGGCCTCGCGCATGGCCTGCCATGGCAGCGTGCGCTCCGGGCGGCGGCTGACGGCGGACGAGATGAACGCGCTGCTCCGCGCCATGGAAGCGACGCCCTATTCCGGCCAATGCAACCATGGCCGCCCAACGTATGTCGCCTTGAAGCTCGCCGACATCGAGCGGCTGTTTGGGCGGCGCTAGGGCCATAGGTTCAATCAAATTTCTGAAAGCCCTTGCGTCATACGCTTGCGCCAAGCGCGTGCGAGTGATGATACTTGGGTTCACGGATAAATTTCTGAACAAATATTCGCAGCTTATACCAACCTTCCTTGAGGCTGACTCTTGTGGCGCCGGGGGTTCCCTCGGGAGTCATCCTGTGATTCCGTCTCGGATCGGGCAACTAATTCGGGCGGAGAACAGGATGGCAGCGGCGGTTGAGCTTCGAGACGACTTTAGC
>JANOKW010000074.1:0-5735 GCA_031419475.1 Hyphomicrobium sp.
CACCTCGCCGCGGCGCACCCGCTGAGGCGAAGCAACGTCACTAACAACGTCATTATGGATAGTACGATCGCGCGCCATGGCCGCCAGTAGTGACAGCCCTCACTGCCGCCGCCAACGTGGGGCCGGTGCAGCGCTTACGATGAACCTGCAAGATCATGCGCTTTGCCTTTCACCGGACGAGAAAAAGCACAACATCGGACACGAGTGCGTCGAACAGAATGACGACGGCTCACTGCATCGCGCGCCCGGCTTTGCCCGGCTTTGAGTGGACCCGCACCACCCACTGTCACGCGGCCAAAGCCCTTTTGGCGGACTTCAACTCGCCTTAGTAATTGCATGACTAAGTGCTTCGCTAGAGCTCACGGTGTTTGTACTCGCCTTTCTTCTCATTCGACAGTGAGCGCTTCTGGAGTAGCATCTGTATCTGGCCGATGAATCGCATTAGCGATTCCGTCCTGTCCGATATTGCTTTAGCCGCAAGTGCGCTCAACGGCGTCATAAATGCCTTTGAAGCAATCGAGCTTTGAGCTGCAGTACAGTTTCTCGACTTTCGAATACGAAATGATGCCGGTGCCCGTCGGGCACTTGACGATCATTTCGACGATCGGGCCGAGATCGGTGTAAGCCTCAACGAGCACATTCTTGTTCAGGAACACGGGATAGTCCGAGTAGATCGGCGCCATGGCTAGTCCGACTGCGGCCAACTTCAACATCACGCACGCCCTTGTTTGTCTATTGCAGGCCGCACGACAGCGCGGCGCTCATCAGCAACAGAGCAAAGGTCTTGCCAGTTCGCGGCAGTAAACCCGCCGAAGTTAAAGTTAATCCGATTATCTCGACGAGAGCATGGCAGCGCCTGGCGGCCATATCGGCGCTGGGCGATCCACAAGCGAGACATGACGTGAAACGCAATCGGGGCGCGCTGTTGATGCAGCGCGCCCCGAAAGCCGACAATTCTAGTCTTGGCTACAGAGCCTTACTGTGCGGCCATCTTCTTTGGCAGCTTGAAGGTCCAAACCATACCGCCCTGATTAAGGTTCGATACGGTCTTGGCAACTTCGCCGCCCCAAAGCGGCACAGCGCCACCCCAGCCGGAAATGACCGAGATCATCTGCTCGCCGTCCTGTTCCCAGGTGATCGGAGGAGCAATGATGCCTGAACCCGTATTGAAGCTCCAAAGCTCCTTGCCGGTTGCAGCGTCGAGGCCCTTGAGATCGCCTTCCGGTGTTCCGTGGAACACAAGGCCGCCAGCGGTCGTCAGAACGCCGCCCCAAAGTGGGGACTTGCTCTTGTTCGACCAGACGATCTTGCCGGTCATCGGATCGATGGCCTTGAGAGCGCCGATGTGGTCATCGAACACGGGCTTAATGGTGAAGCCGGCGCCGAGATAGGCAGCGCCCTTTTTGTAAGCGACGGGCTCGTTCCACAGATCCATGCCCCACTCGTTCGCAGGAACGTAGAAGAGGCCGGTCTGCGGGCTGTAGGCCATCGGCATCTGGTTCTTGCCGCCGAGGAAGCTCGGAACAGCGAAGACGGGCGAACCCTTCTTGCCATCAGCCGATTTCTTCGGATCGCCAGGACGGATTGCCGGATCGTAGACCGGACGGCCGTCTTTATCGATTTCTTTTGCCCAGTTGATTTTCTCAACGAATGGATAGGCGCCCTGGAAGGCGCCTGTCGCACGATCAAGAACATAGAAGAAGCCGTTACGGTCGGCAGTGGCAACAAGTTTCTTGCCGTCTTTGTCGAAGGCAACAACTTCGTTCACGCCGTCGTAGTCCCAGCCGTCATTCGGGGTTGTCTGATAGCCCCACTTGATGTCGCCGGTTTCAACGTCGATGGCGATGCGTGCGCATGTCCACTTGTTGTCGCCAGGGCGCATGTGGCTGTTCCACGGTGCCGGGTTGCCGGTGCCGAAGAATGCGAGCCCCGTGTCAGCGTCAAACGTGCCGCCAAGCCAGGTTGCGCCGCCGCCGGTTTTCCAAAGATCGCCAGGCCAGCTTTCGTTCTTCTTACCGGTCATCGTCGTGTCTTTGCCCTTGAGCGAGCCAACGTGGCCTTCGATCGTGGGACGTGACCAAACGATTTCGCCCGTTTCGACGCTGCGTGCGTCAACGCGGCCAACGATGCCGAATTCGCCACCCGAAACGCCGTTGAGCAACAGCGGGCCGTGTGCCTTCGTTGGAACGATCAGTGGAGCAGCCGAGTACGAGTACCCAGCTTTGAAATCGCCGATTTCCTTGGTCCAGAGAACTTTGCCGGACTTTTGGTCAAGTGCGACGAGCTTAGCATCAAGCGTGCCGAAGATGAATTTGTCGCCGATCAGCGAGCCGCCACGATTGATAACGTCACAGCAAGGCAGAATGCCTTCCGGCAAACGGTGATCGTACTGCCAGAGTTCGCGACCAGTCTTGACGTCGATGGCGAACACGCGGCTGTACGAGCCGGTGATGTACATCACGCCGTCTTTGACGAGCGGCTGAGATTCCTGGCCGCGCATCTTTTCGCCGCCGAGCGACATTGCCCAAGCGGGAACGAGGCTGCCGACGTTTTCTCTGTTGACGGCAGCAAGTGGGCTGTGACGCTGGCCGCTGTTGCCGAGACCGTTGGTCACGACGTCGTTCGTGGTCGTCGCGTCGTTGACGATGTCGTCTATCTTGACATCGGCAAGGGAAGGAACGGTACACGCGACCGACAGAGCGACGGCGCTCGCGGTGGCGTACCACTTCAATGCTTTCATGGGTGTCTCCTCGTTTATCGTCAGGCTGCTTCCGGTGCCCGAATGAGCTTCGGTTTTGTGTGCGAAGGAAGTTCTGCCATGCGGGAAACTATCGCAGGGGCAATCAGCCTCTTATTAGCAAATAGTACAAAGGTATGAGTGTGAGCCTTGTGCTCGCTTAGTCCTAATTGGCTATATTAATTATTCGGCCTTCTTTCCGACCCCTGGCAGACGCGCAGCCTCTAGTTTGGGATAGAGATGCATCACCGATCGCTCGAATTCATAGCGGCAAAGCGCTATTTTTTCGAGGTTTGCGGGAAGCGGCTCAGCGGCAGCCTCAAGTATATCTAGCCCCTTTTCGTAAGCCTTGGTGATGATGCTGTCGATCATTTCGAGCCACTCGCGGGTTTGTGAAATGGCTCGTATCCCGCTTTCGGCAGGCCCATGACCGGGAACAATTTTTGCGGGCCGCAAGCCTTCCAGATGCGTGAGCGTTGTGCTCCAAACGGCAAGATCTGCGTGTGGCGTAGTCGGTGCGCGATCCAGAAACGTCAGGTCGCCCGTGATGAGCAGCCCCGATTTTTCCTCATAGATCGCGAGATCGGATGCAGTGTGGCCAGCGAGCGCAAAGAGATTGAGGCGGCGGCCGAAATCTCTTCAACGCCCGTCGCCACGGCCTTTTCCGGCAGTACAATCTCGGTGCCGCGCATCCAGTCGCGCGCGATGTAATACATGGCGTCGGAAAATCCATTGCCCATCATTCTTAAGCCGTCGATCACCCCTTGAGGAGCCGCGAGAGTGCCCGGCGCGAAGGCTTGATTGCCGAACACATGGTCCGGGTGGAAATGGGTGACGTAGACACGGGCTACGCTTTTTCCCGTCAGCTCCTTGGCGGCGGCGGCGAGTTGTTCGCCGAAGCGGCGTGAGGGACCGGTATCGATAATGATAGCGCCAGCCGTGGAGTCGAGAATGGTGATGTTGGCGATGGCACCACCATTCTGAAATGTAATAGCTTCGTTGACACCAGCGATCATCCAAGCGCCATCGCCGATTTTGATGGGCCTAATGTTGTAAGTGAGGGGTGCTGCTTCGGCCGCGAACATTGGAAGCAACGGTGCTGCTATCGAGCTTGCGCCGGCTGCAATCAACTCTCGGCGGGATAAACGGGGCATCGGCGTTCAGGGCTCAATTGGAACTGGCTGCGGCGGGCTCCGTTAGCGCGCTTTCGTTCCAAGGCGCCGGAACCGTCGAGCGGTAGATCGTGCCGTTGTTGTCGCGGCCGTCGATATGAACGGAAGCGTCCGAGGGCGGGACTATTAGTTCCATTGTGACGGTTGGATCTTCGGAAACGGGCTCAAACATTTCAAGCGTTGCAAGAGGATTGCCGCTCGCGCTCTTGAGATCGAACTTTTCGATGAAGAAGGCGGGCGTGTTGTCCTTGGCGAGGCCGGTATCCATCGGGTGGCGCACGCGAAAGCGCAGCCGCGCCGCGCCATCTGCCTTGCGCCACATCCGGCCCTGTGCATCGCCAAGTGTGTCCGTCCAATCGGCGTCGCCGCGCGCCATGGCAGGCGATGAGCAGCCGCCGCCGGATGCTTCGAGGAATACGCCGCCGATATGCCAAACGCCATCTGACGTCAGAGCCGCAGCGCGAACCGGCGTTGCCTGTTCGACTTTCATGCGGAACGAAATGAAGGCCTCCGCCTTGCCGGCCAATGGCGTCAAGGTCAGGACATGCTGGATCGGATTGAGATCGGCGATAATGATGATCTTTTCGACATTCGGCAGTGCGCGCGCGTCCGCAGTGACGGGCACCTGAGCCTGGTTTTCGACCACGGACGGAACCATCACCTTGACCCGGTCATCAAATTGAAATTCGGCACCGCCAAACATTTTCTTCGCGAGGTCTTTCCAAACCGGAGACTGAAGCGGATCGGCTGCGGGATTGGCACTGAACGCAGGTGCACAGAGAACGAGAAAGAAACCCAGAGCCAGCGGCCCACGCGTGTTCATGGAAATCTATCCCAGTTGTTCGGCGCAGTCGGCGCGCAACGATCCCACTCTATCACTTCGCAGGCGGGGCTACATAAGTTACGCCGTAGTTGGCAAATATCTTTGTCAATTCGCCCGACTCTTTGAGTTTCCCCAGAGCCTTGCCGAGCGCTTCGCCAAGATCGCGGCTCTTTTCGTTGACGGCCATGCCAACGGCCCAGCTCTTGCGAATGATGCCGGTCATATCGGGTTCGATAAACGTCGCTTTGGCGCCTCCCTCGTGCAGAAGACCTTCCGTCTCCGAACGCACGCCAAGGATTGCGGCAGTTTCGCCGTCCGTGAATTCCTTGAGACCCACAGGATCGCGAACGTAGTGCGAGATGTTATTGACCAGAGCGCCATCCTCGAAGCCCATCAAGAAATAATCCGCGACGGTTGCGAGTTTCACGCCGATCTTTTCTTTCTTGAAGATCTGGAAATTGGAGTCGGGCGGAATGCGCTTGGGATCGATTGCGAGCGCGACGCGTTCTTCAAAGTAGGGATTGATGAACACGGCTTCTTTGAAGCGTGCGGCGAAGTCCTCGTCGAACGGTAGATGGAGCATGACATCGCCAGTGCCGCCGCCAGTTAGCGGCCCGCGTGTGACGTTGGCCCTGATGTCGCCATCGGCCCGTTCGCTTTGCATTCTGAGAACAATGACGGCGTTGACGCCGAGTTCCTTCGCCAGAGCCCGGGCCAGATCGACATCGATGCCCTTGGCCACTTCGCCATCCGTCCAAGAGAACGGCTTGTTGTCTTCATACAGGATGACTTTAAGCGACTTGGCTTCGATGACTTCGTCGAGCGGGCGCGCGTGCGCGTTGTCAGCAGGCATCACAAGCAAAAGCGCAGCAAGAGTAAAGGGTGCTGGGAAAATCGCGCGCATTTCTATTCCTTCGGAACGGTTTCAGTGTAGACCCGGATGGACACATGGCTTCTTGATTGATGAGCCCCTCAAAGGCCGGCATCATGGTCGATCCATCTG
>JANOKW010000075.1:0-6864 GCA_031419475.1 Hyphomicrobium sp.
CCGTGAGCGCGTCGAGATCCCGCGGGTCGGTGGCGAATTGCAGGATGCCGCGCGAAAGCTGGTCATAGCGGATGCCGGTCTGGTCGCGCAGCGCGCGCAAGCAGTCGCGACTGTAGGCGGCCAGTCCCGCAAGTGCTGCCAGCAAAACCGTCGCCAGTCCGTAGAGCAGCGGCCGCTCGTAGGCTGAATCATGAAGAAAGCGCTCAAGACCCGTTCTCTCAAGATTAACCAGGCTCTTGTACTGGCTCAACAGCTGACCATCTTTGAAAAGATACAGCCGCGCCGTCAGCGGACCGACTGGCACGTTCGGCGGCAGTGAAATGGTCGATCGGAATAAACTTCGGCCGATAAATGTAACCCCGTAGTCAGCGGTTACGTAAAGGCGCTCCCGCTCCTTCAAACGAATGACTGCGGTTCGAAACTCGTCTGCGTCAGCATCGGCGCGTGGTGTTGAGCTTATGGCGCCCGATGGCGCCATGCGTACGTGGGAAAAGCCAATCTGCAGCGCATTGCGCACATCCTTTTCGGCAATTTCTTCAACGGGCCGCGTCGAGGCAATTGCGTAGTAACTTGGAAACGAAGCAAACCGCACCTTGCGGTTGTTGATCCATAGTCCACCGACATTGGCTTTCTTGCGCACGACAGCCGGACTTGGAGTTCCTTCAACGACCACAACCACATCGTAGGTGCCCGATTCCGCACTCGGCGCCCGGCTGTTCTCCACCGTGCCAAAGATCAGGATCTCGGTGCCAACAAAACTGGATGTGATTGCAACGCTGCGCGTGGAGACATCAGCTTCAACTGTCTCCTTGGCGGATTGTGCCGCAACAGCGGGTGCGAGCGCTACGACGCCAAAAATGGCGCGGCTGATGATCCCCACAATGGCGCACGCTGCCCTCGCCATCAAGTCCTCCCCATTCCGCCAAACGAAAAGAGGTCGCTAGGCATGGCAACGAGATCGTAGCCCATCCTGAGACAAACTAGCAAAACCAGTGCGGCCAAAAGCAAGCGCAGTTGCTCGCCTTTAAGTTTCTGCCCGGCAATGGCTCCGATCTGAGCCCCGAATACGCCGCCGAACATCAGTAATGCAGCCAAAATGACATCCACGGTTTGGTTCTGGTAGGCATGCAAAATAGTCGTCACTGCCGCCACGAACACGATCTGAAACAGCGACGTGCCGACCACCACACTGGTCGACATGCGCAACAAATAGATCATGGCAGGAATGACGATAAAGCCGCCGCCGATGCCCATGATGGCGGCCAGGAATCCAACGAACATACCAATGAAAGCGGGCGGTATCGCGCTGATGTAAAGCTTCGAGCGATGGAACCGCATCTTAAGCGGCAAACCATCAACCCAGCTATGCTGACCGGATTTACGCGCCGCCGACACGGCACCAGCCTTATTCATGCGCCAAGCGTTTATGCTCTCGACCAACATCAATGTGCCGATGACACCGAGAAACGTTACGTAGGTCAGAGAAATCACGAGATCCAAATGCCCTAAGCGACGCAGGATGCGCACGATCTCGACGCCGATCACCGAGCCGATTGCGCCCCCGAGACACATGACGAGACCCATCTTCACATCGACATTGTTGCGCCGGAATTGCGTCACGGCACCCGACACGGACGACGCAACGATATGCGCGCCACCTGTGCCAACGGCTACAGCTGGCGGGATCCCGAGAAAAATCAGGAGCGGCGTCATGAGAAATCCGCCGCCGATGCCAAACAATCCGGAAAGAAAGCCGACCGCCGCTCCCAGCCCCAGATAGATGAGGACATTCACCGACATTTCGGCAATCGGCAGATAGACGTGCATTACTCGGTCCGCATTATCTGATCGGCCGGAGGAAATGGGCCTCCGCTGGAACTCGCCGCCATCGGACATCATCTGACGCCCGATCTCAAGCTCGCCTATAGCCGTGTTCGCCGGTCAGGAACAGAGAAAGCGGCCAACGTCCTGAGACGGGCCGCTTTTGAGTTGCTTCAGACTGTATATTGATGCGGCGGGCCTCAGCCGTTGTCATCCGTGGCCGTGCCGTGTTTCCAGGCTTCCCCTGCTGTCCGGGCGTCGTTCGCCATTTTGTCGATTGACGCGGCCTTATAGGTTGCAACCAGTCGTTCAGCTTCCACCAGATCGTCCGCCGATAACTTGCCCTTCAAAATGTCGCGGCGGCGAACGGCCTCCTTGTCACCGCTACGGGCGGCCAAGCTTAGCCATTTGTAGGCGATTTTAAGATCCTCTGGCACACCCAAACCATTTTCGTAGAGAACGGCGAGATTGAATTGGCTGTCGGCCAATCCATAATCGGCGGCTTTGCTAAACCAGCTAGCAGATTTTGCGTAATCGGGCGAACCGCCGCGCTGGTTGGCGCTCAGTACCGCGAGATTGTGCATAGCCTTAACGTTGCCTTGCTCGGCGGCGCGCCTATACCAGTCTTCCGCGCGCGCTTGATCTGCTTTCATACCAAGGCCGCGCTCAAAGAGTGTACCGAGCCGGTACTGTGCCTGGACAAATCCCTTAGCAGCCGAGCGCTGATACCATTTCGCGGCGTCCTTGAAATTCTGCGTCGTGCCTTTGCCTTCGGCGAGGCGTGCGCCGACTTCGAATTCAGCCGATGCATCGCCGTTGGCAGCCGCGAGACGCAGCGAAAGCGGTCCGACGGTTGCCGGTGGAATATCGAGCGGGCCGTTCGGCGTACGAGCAACCACTTCATAAGCAGCGCCAGGCGCAGAATTTTCGGTTGCGTCCGGAACATGGGCCGCAGGCGTTGACGATATAACGTCTCCGGCAGCCAGCCCGAGATTGGATGATACGCTGGCCATTGCTTGCTGACGGCGGGCACGCTCGATATCGGCCGCTCCAACATTTTGATCAGTCGAAACCGAGATACCATGCACCGGCACATCGTGCCCAATCAAAGTCGAGTCTTCCGGCAAAATTAGGCCATGTGTGGTCGAATGCAGATTAAGCTCTGGTGCCGCTTTGTCGGGATTTGCTTGGGGGGCAAAGTCCGCGTCAGGCGGCGGTGCCATCGTGGGTTTCACGCCCGGCGCCGCAGTTTTCGCATCGGTCAACTTATCTGATGTACCTGCGGTGGCCGGATTAGCGGCCGCTCCATTGGCAACAAGAGTAGAATTCTTAGGGGCTCCCTCTATCGACGCCCGCTTTGAGCTCGATCCCGGCATGAAGAACCATGCGCCGCCCGCAACCACGAGCACCAGCGTAAGGGCGAGGGCAATGATGCGTGGAGAGATCGCAGAAGCTGCCTTTCCTCGGGCGGGCATGGCGACAGTTGTGTGGGGCTTTGCAACAGGCTTTGCCGGGCTTTTAGTAGACTTCAGTGTGTCGAGATCTTCGGGCTTGTTGATGACGATTTCGTCAGACTGGCTCGTGTTTTCATTGGCGAGGCGCATCTTCGCTCGGCGCGCGTCGGCGATGAAGTCCTGGCGCAATTTTTCCGACGAACGCTGAGGTGCTGACTGCTGTGACGCAGGCGGCAGCCGCGGCAGTTCAGGTTCAGAATAGGCGCGCCTATCGGGCGGCGCAAATTCGTCCGCGAAGTCATAATCATTGCCGGGGGCGTGCTGAAAAGGCGACGGCGTGGAATTGACGCTGGCGACAGCGGCTACGGCGGCATTCAGCGCGGACCGGTTTTCTGGTTCATGTTGAAACGGGCGGGCAGGATCCGTGTTAAGGCTCGCCGGACGATGCTCATAGTCGTGCTGCAATGTCTGAGACTGCATTTCCGCGCTTCGATGTTGATTGAGTTCAATCGCGTCGACACGATCCAGCAAGCGGATCATCGCCTGCTGCAGCGTATCGAGTAGAACCGTCGTATTCTCATCGCCGAGCCGGATTTCTGACATGGTACGCTCGAAAAGCGAGCGCATTTCGTCGACGTCGAGGCCCGGCTGTGACGTCAGCGGCGCGGCAGCAATGTAAGAAGCGGCTTCACGCGCGGCGGCCTTGGCTATCGCCGCAACGTCGACAGCGGGCTGATCGCCGGAGTGTTGATCGCCCACCCCTTCTAGGGCAACTCGATGTACATCCTCAAGCTTCTCGGCAATCTTTCCTATTTGGTTCTCCAAAGCGTCAAGTCGGGCAAGCTGAGAACTCGTGTTTTCAAGGTGATCGACGAGTTCGCTCATGTGAGCTTCAATCAAACGGACAGATTCAACGTCGCCGCGTGTGGCGACGTTTTCAAATGCTTGACCGAAGTGCCGCTCAAGCTGGTCGAGCCGCTGGCCAATGGCAAAGTATGACTGATCGGGCCTGACATCGGCGAGGGCTTGGTCGATGTGGGACGCGATTTCGGAAAAGCGTGTTTCAAACCAAGCATGATCCGCTGTCCCCGGTTGCACGGGTGCAGTCGCCGCGGCAGCCGCGACCTCATAGGGCCGCGGCGCTTCGGCTTCCGGCGTGGAATTTGCCGCTCCGGGTTTAAAAGACTGATTTACCGGATCGTAAAGGTTTGCGAGAGCTTCAGCCGAGTCGCGGTCCCATGGATCGCTAGTGTTTCCAGGCAGACTCTCGATAACATCGAATGTATCGACGTTAGCATATCCGCGATTTGTTTCCTCGTCGCGCTTACGCGATTGCGATTGCTGTTTCTGGTCGAGGGCACTGCGAAGCGCCATCGGCGGTTCGACAGCCGCCGCTGGCGACGGCGCAGACGGTTGAAGCGATGCCTTTGGCGCGATCTGCGTATCCGTATGAGCGGCACCGGATAGTTTCGCAGTCAAATCTGGTGCCGACGCTAAGTCATGGCCGTGCGGAAAGTTGACTTCAGCAATACGGGACGCCAATTCCGACATTCCCGCTTCAATACGTTCAAAAGCCGGCTGGAAATTTTCAGGCACGCGCGTGCGCATGGATCGCGCCTCATGACCCATTGAGGAGAGGCGATCTTGCATCTGACTGAGAGTTTCGGAGTGCCGGCGGTCCGCATCCGAGATCTGCTCCACGATCGAATGCAGGAGACCTTTTAGGTCGCCTGCCCGGCAGGATTCGCCGTTCAATTCAGCTCCCTCGGCCATAAAAGTTTCGGCCTCATGGCGCACGCGTTGGTGCCAGTCGGAATTCGACATCGTGTTTCCTCAGCGCCGCAACTCGTTTGCCATGACTGCCTGTCTGCATTGCCGGGTACGGGTGAAGTGGCTCATTCGGGGGTATTTTTCCCGCGGTCCAAACGTCCGGAAGGCTAACAGGCAAAAGCCGGACGCAGAACAATTCGAACTCTCGGAAGTAAAGCTCGCAGGCGCTAGTAAACGCCGGGTTAAGCCGTTCGGCCCGCAGCGCAAAAATTGACATTTGTCTTAGTTTTTTCATAGTGTTATAGTTTTATGATGCTTTGACTGGATGCTGCGATCAGAGGGCCATTTTAAGTCATCGGTGCTCAACTGATTCGGCCGGTCCCCTCCAGCCCACCTGTTTGGCCCACCACACAAAGCGCAAATTCCAGATACAACGTTTGCCCGAACGGAGATTGAGCCATGTTGCGCCGTATTGTGATCGCTGCTTTGGGTTGCCTGTGCCTATCGGCGGCGGCACTCCATTTCGAAGTCCAAGCCGAAACCGTGGATGACGGCAAAGGCCGCTACACCATGTCTCCGGTAGAAGGTGGCGTCTTGCGCCTCGACAAAGACACGGGCGCCATGGCGCTGTGCACCCGCCGCAACGAAAAGTTGGTGTGCGATCCCGTGGATGATCGAACGGTGGCTGACAACGGCCAGCTTGCCAAACTCGAAGCTGAAAATCGCGCACTGAAAGATCGTGTCAAAGCCCTCGAAGAGGGTGCTGCCAGAGGTGATTCGGCCAAGCCGCCTGAGGCGCCCGACAATAAAATGCAGCTTCCGACCGAAGAGGAGGTCGATAAGGCCCTCGATTACGCCGAGCGCATGTTCAAGAAGTTTCGCGACCGGTTGCAGAAAGCCGATCCGGCGCAGCCAAAACCTAAATCCGGCGAAGGCGGTGCACTCTGATCCGTGCAAGCGCACATGCGCGCCATGCTCGTCATCCGCATCATTTTCGGGTCTGTTGCTAGAGTGCTTCCGGAAAGGTGGGAACCGGTTTTCCGAAAAGAAGCACGACAAGACAAAGTGCTAGGGTCTGTCCGTCGTTCAATCAAAACCGGACAGACCCTAGGAAACTGCCTGCGGATCGGACAATTGTCCAGTCGCTGTGACCAGCTCGTGAACCACGCCCGGTTCCGTCATGGCGTGACCCGCATCAGCAACAATTCGCAGCTGAGATCCGGGCCATGCTGCATGCAACGCCCACGCACTCTGAACCGGCGTCACCACATCATACCTGCCATGGACGATGATCCCTGGAATTCCCGACAGCCTTTTGGCCTCAAGCAGAAGCTCTCCATCTCTCGGAAAAAAACCGCCATTGACGAAATAGTGGCACTCGATGCGCGCGAAGGCGAGCGCGTAACTGTCGGTCCCAAACCGTTTGACCCTTTCTGCATCAGGCAAGACGGACAGTGTTGATCCTTCCCACATGCTCCATGCGCGCGCCGCCTCAAGCTGAATTCCATGATCGGATCCGGTCAAACGGCGATGATAGGCTGAAATCATGTCGTCACGCTCGGCGATTGGAATTGACCATTGGAAGGCAGCGAATTCCTCCGGATAGATCCAACTGCATCCATCTTGGTAGAACCATTGCAGCTCTGCGCGCGTCACAAGAAAAATGCCGCGCAGAATAATACCAACCTTCCTTGAGGCTGACTCTTGTGGCGCCGGGGGTTCCCTCGGGAGTCATCCTGTGATTCCGTCTCGGATCGGGCAACTGATTCGGGCGGAGAACAGGATGGCAGCGGCGGTTGAGCTTCGAGACGACTTTAGC
>JANOKW010000076.1:0-3687 GCA_031419475.1 Hyphomicrobium sp.
TTTTGCACTTGGGGCGGTAACTCAACTTTGCTTTCCGCAAGATTGAGTTTGTGGCCATGGTTCTTTTCGCCCTTGGCAATCTCTTCGCGCGTCAGCTGGCCGTGGGTTACAGGGTCCATGCCCTTGATGCCTTGGGCCACGTCGCCATCGGCGATCCCTTTGACCTCAAGCGGATGCAGGCCGCAAAACTCAGCGATCTGATCGAACGCGAGCCCGGTGTTTTCGACGAGCCAAACGGCGGTGGCCTTTGGCATTAGGGGGCGGCGGTCGCTCATGACGGTCCTTCTCCGGTCCTTGGCGCGGGTTCTAGCGCTCAGGCCAATCTTGAGTAAGAAAATGGGGATAGGAGGTATATAGCCCTGGGTCGCGCCCTAACGCAACCTAAGAATGCGAGGCGAATTGCCTTGATGCTTGGCAATAGGCCTGTACCCGGTTGCGGGCCTCGCCCGGCGCCGCTAGAGTCCACGCGCGCTGGGTTTTGGGCGGCGCGACGCCAATTTCCTGAAGGATTAAAAAGCATGCTGGCGACGGCGGGTACAACTAAATACTTCGAAGACCTCAAAGTCGGCCAGGAAGCCTCGATGTCGCGGGTCGTTTCGGAAGCCGATATTGTCGCTTACGCGGCGCTTTCGGGCGACTACAACCCGGTGCATCTCGATCCCGAGTACGCGGCCAAGACGCCGTTCAAGGAACGCATCGCGCACGGAATTCTGTCGGCTGGCTATATCTCGGCGCTGTTTGGCATGAAGCTGCCGGGGCCCGGCTCGATTTACATTTCGCAGACCTTGAACTTCAAGGGACCGGTCAAAATCGACGACCGGGTCGAGACTGTGGTCAGGCTCGTCGAACTCATTCCAGCAAAGCGCCGTGCCAAGTTTGAATGTGTCTGTTCGGTTGGAGGCAAACCGGTATTGACTGGAGACGCCGTGCTCATGGTACCCGCCCGGCCAAAGTAAGAACCGCGCGCATAAAGCTGCGAAAGATAATCCGCTATGCAAGTCGTCCATGGTTATTCGCATGTGCCCATCACGGCGCGCGCGGCCGTTATCGCCATTGGCAATTTTGATGGCGTGCATCGCGGCCACCGGGCGCTGATTGGCGAAGCTGTGGCCAAGGGCAAAGAAATTGGCCGGGCGCCGGGCGTGATGATTTTTGAGCCGCATCCGCGCGAATTTTTTCAGCCCGCCGAACCGTTATTCCGTTTGACGCCGTTGAATAGGAAATTGGCGTTGCTTGAAAAACTCGGTGTGAAAGTCGCGTTCGTGGAAAATTTCGATGCGCACTTTGCCGGGCTGTCGGCGCAGGACTTTATCGAGCGCGTGCTGGTTGCGGGCTTAGGCGTGGCGCACGTCATCATCGGCTACGACTTCTATTTTGGGCACAAGCGCGCTGGAAATCCGCAGTTGATGGAAACTACAGGAAAAGAACTCGGATTCGGCGTCACAGTCGTCGCGCCTGTCGCGGAAGCTGGCGAAGTATTCTCCTCGTCATCGGTGCGGGTCTATCTGGCGCAGGGCGACGTCAAAGGTGCGACGCATGTTTTAGGCGAGCATTGGCGTGTGCAAGGCAAGGTCATCGGCGGGGCGAAGCGCGGCACGGGATTGGGCTTTCCGACCGCCAACGTGCCGATGCCGAAAGGCACGGCGCTGGCGCATGGGATCTACGCGGTGCGCGCGCATGTGGACGGGAAGCACTACGATGCGGCGGCGTATCTCGGGACGCGGCCGACGTTCGATAACGGCATGCCGGTGCTCGAAGTGTTCATCTTCGATTTCCAAGGCGATTTGTACGGCCATGATCTCGACGTCGAATTCGTCGATTTTGTCCGGGCAGATCGCAAGTTCGCGTCCGGCGAAGATCTCGTTCGCCAGATGGACGAGGACGTGAAGAAGGTCCGGGCTATTTTGGCGGCTTGAAATCGCTGACTGTCATCCCGGGCGACCCCGGAATTTCTCCGGGGGAGACCCGGGACCCACATGAAACTCAGCCGTTTTGGGTCCCGGCTCTTCTAAGCGCTAGGCGCGCTTCTCCGGCCGGGATGACAGTGCTAGAAGGCGCTTCGGTTTTTGAACGAAAGAACAACAGATGTCGAAAGACGTGAAGCCGCCCGAGAAAGCTGAAGGCCGCGCCACCTCCGAAAGGGATTGGAGCGCGACGCTTTACCTGCCGCAGACGCCGTTTCCGATGCGGGCAGGGTTGCCGGAGCTTGAGCCGAAGCTGTTGCAGCGCTGGGACGAGATCGGGCTGTACGGCAAGCTGCGCACACAATCGAAGGGGCGGCCGAAGTTTGTGCTGCATGACGGCCCTCCGTATGCCAACGGCAACATTCACATCGGCCACGCGCTCAATAAAATTTTGAAGGACCTCGTGGTCAAGTCGCAGCAGATGCTGGGCTTCGATAGCAACTTCGTGCCGGGCTGGGATTGTCACGGCTTGCCGATCGAATGGAAGATCGAGGAGCAGTATCGCGCAAAGGGCAAGGAGAAGCCGAACTTCTCGGACCCCAAGGCGATGAATGCGTTTCGCGGCGAATGCCGCGAGTTCGCCAAACATTGGCTTTCAGTGCAGCGCGAGGAGTTCAAGCGCCTCGGCGTTGTCGGCGATTGGGACAATCCGTATTCGACGATGGCATTCCGGGCTGAAAGCATCATCGCCCGCGAGATCATGAAGTTTGCAGCGACCGGCCAGCTTTATCGCGGATCGAAGCCGGTGATGTGGAGCGTGGTTGAAAAGACCGCACTCGCGGAAGCCGAGGTTGAGTATCAGGACTATCAGTCGGATATGATTTGGGTGAAGTTTCCTGTGACTCAGGCGACGCCTTTTCCTCGGATCAAACAAAGCGCCGTTGGTCCAGACTTATTTGTCAGCGCCGAGGCTTGGGACGAACGAGAAACCGAGCGCGTAAAACAGCTTCTCTTGAGCAGCAGCATCGTGATTTGGACGACTACGCCGTGGACCATCCCCGGCAACCGGGCGATAAGTTTTTTTGGCGAAATTGAATATGCAGTTTTCGAAGTCGAAAAGGTCAACGAGGAAAACTGGGCAAAAATTGGGGATCGTTACATCCTGGCCGATAAGCTTGCAGAAGAAATCAAGCGAGCAGCAAAAATTGGCACTTGGAAACGATTGGAAAGTGTTTCTGGTAGCGATCTTTCGAAAGTCATCTGTGCGCATCCGCTTAATAGACTCGGATATACATTCCCCGTTCCGCTGCTTGAAGGTGATCACGTCACTGACGATACTGGCACCGGTTTTGTCCACACGGCTCCGGGACATGGTGTAGACGATTACAAAGTGTGGATGCAGCACAAAGCAGAAATCGCAAAGATCTATTCGATTGTGTATCGACCCACTCAAGAGCATTTTAATCGGATTGACGTCTTTCAACCTGACATCCCGTTCACCGTCGATGCCGATGGCGTCATGACGAAAGACGCGCCGGGTTTCGAAGGCAAGCGAGTCTTGAAAGAAAATGGCGACAAAGGTGACGCCAACGATGCCGTAATCAAAGCCTTGCAGGACGCCGGCAACATCATCGCGCGCGGACGCTTGAAGCATCAGTATCCGCACTCCTGGCGCTCGAAAAAGCCGGTCATTTTCCGCAACACGCCGCAGTGGTTTATTGGGATGGATAAGCCTCTCGAAGTGGTGTCTGACCCTCCGGGTCTGACACCGCGAAGTGCTGCG
>JANOKW010000077.1:0-8557 GCA_031419475.1 Hyphomicrobium sp.
CAATGAAGAAGTCTTCGTCGACGAATACGGCAACGAGCTGTACAGCGACTTCACTTCAACGACCGACGCAGTGACCAATACCAGCCGCGAAAACGGCGCCTTCGGCGAAGTCGGCGCTGGCTGCACGCTCTGGGGCAATGCTTCTTCGGGCCGCGCACTCCGCGGTGAAGTCATGTTCGGCTTCCGCGGTGACCGCAAAGTCGATGGCGAACCGGGCGATTTCGATGTCGTGACGCATCACCCTGTAAATCCTCCCGTGACGGTCCCCGTTATCGACGACCCGCTGCACACGTCGATCAAGTCGCACACACTGATGGTCAACCTCTACAAAGACCTCGGCAAGTACGGCCGCGTGACGCCTTATGTCGGTGCCGGTGTTGGTGTTGCCACGCACAAGGTTGATGAAACGTACTTTACGGAAAACTATAACCTCCTGAACCGCATCGAAGGCGACGAAAGCTACTCGTTCGCTTGGTCCTTGATGGCGGGCGTCGGTTACCAGTTGACCGACCGCGCTACCCTCGACTTCGGCTATCGCTACATCGATATGGGCGACGCTGAGTCGGGCCGTGTGGATGATGCCGGCTTCGTTAACCCGCGCGTCGATATCGACGATCTCGCCGCCCACGAAATCAAGGTTGGTCTCCGCTTCAGCCTCGGCGAATCGAGCTGCTGCGCTCAAGAATATGCCCCGATGAAATAATGGGCTGCTCCCTCAGCCCCGGACTAATTGAGAATAATCAGCACGAGCAATGAGAAAGCCGGGCCTTCGGGTCCGGCTTTTACTATTTGTGCGATAGCCGTCGCGCGGTCCTTTCTGGTGGCCGGAGCTTTGCAGTGAGCCCAATCGACCCCTTGGCTGAATCCCGGCCAGGGCGGGTTCGAAAGGCCCTGGCAAATGATCCTGAAACTGTTTTCTCTGGCGATATTTGGTGTCTTTGCGGCATTTGCCGCGACGCTCTATATTGACGATGCCATCTTCGGCGCTTTAATTCCGGCCGTTGCAGGCTGTGCCATCATGGCCCTGTACAACACCTAGCCGCGCGATTTTGGGGCCTCCCGTTGTGCGGCCCGCTGACATCAGCGGGTCCCGATTGCTGACCGCGCAACGCAACAGCGCCTATAGCGCGGTTTGTCGTTGCTTTTGGAGCCCGCCGACTTATATGAAGGACATCTCCTTCCCTCGCTTTGGCCAGGGCGGCCCCTTCGCTTTGCTGCGGCGGGCTGTTTTTGGCGATTTGGCGGGTGCGGGGGCAAAGCGGATATGCTAGGCGCTGGCACGCTTCATGTGTTCGTGGGGCGCGGTAAGCGGGCGTGGCGGAACTGGTAGACGCACTGGATTTAGGTTCCAGCGGCGCAAGTCGTGGGGGTTCAAATCCCTCCGCCCGCACCAATTGACTGAAGACATTCAACGGTTCAACGAGAGTTCGAGCGAGACAAAGATGCAAGTTACGGAAACGGGTAGAGACGGACTGAAGCGCACCCTGAAGGTCGTCGTCGCGAAAGCCGAACTCGGCGAGCGATTTTTGGGCCGTCTCGACGAGATCAAGGATCGCGTTCAGCTCAAGGGCTTCCGCAAAGGTAAAGTCCCGGTTCCGCACCTGAAGAAGGTTTATGGCAAATCGCTGATGGCCGAAGTCCTTGAAGAGACCGTCAAAGATACGAGCCTAAAGGCCATCAAGGAGCGCAACGAACGCCCAGCCGGCCAGCCCAAGATTGAGCTCGTTGACGCTGAGAGCGGCGTAGTCGATCGCATCATCGCTGGCGACGAAGATCTTGCCTATTCCATGTCGTTTGAAGTGTTGCCGCCGATCCCGCTTGCCGACTTCTCGGCCTTTAAGATCGAACGCCTGTCGGCCGACGTTGAAGATAGCGATATCGAGAAAGCCCTTGGCGACTTGGCTGATCGCAACATTTCATTCGATGTTGAAGAGGGCCGCGGGGCCATCGAAGGCGACATGGTGACGATGGCCTTTACGGGCCGCATCGATGGCGAAGCGTTCGACGGCGGCGCGTCGGAAAACGCCAGCCTAGTCATCGGCCGTGGCCAGTTTATCCCAGGCTTCGAAGACGGACTTAAAGGCGTAAAGGCGGGCGAAGAGCGCATCATTGAAGCGACCTTCCCGGAAGAATATCCCATGAAGAACCTGGCTGGAAAGACCGCCAAGTTCGACGTCAATGTGAAGGCAGTCTCGAAGCCATTAAAGCCGGAAATGGACGATGCTTTTGCAGTGGGTCTTGGTGCCGAGAACCTTGCTAACCTCAAGGAACTTGTCGGCGCGCAGATCAAGAAGGAATACGACGGCGCCGCGCGCATGAAGCTGAAGCGCGAATTGTTGGATGAATTGGACCGCGCTCACGCGTTCGAACTTCCAGCCTCGCTCGTAGATTTTGAATTCAGCAATATCTGGAACCAGTACGAAAACAACCTCAAGTCCTCCAACAAGACGCTTGCCGACGAAGGCAAAAGCGAAGACGAAGCGCGTGCCGAGTACAAGACAATTGCCGAGCGTCGCGTGCGTCTCGGTCTTGTCGTTGGTGAAATTGGCGAGAAGAACAAGATTGGCGTCAGCCAGGACGAACTGCGCGGGGCCTTGATCGAACAGGCGCGCCGCTTCCCCGGGCAGGAAAAGATGGTCTACGAATACTACGAGAAAACGCCGGGCGCGCTGGCTGAACTTCGCGCTCCGATTTTCGAGGATAAGGTAATCGATTTCATCGCCGCAGCCGCCAAGATAGACGAGAAAAAAGTTTCCAAAGACGAGCTTTTCAAGCGAGTTGAGGAAGCAACACAAACGTAGTTGCCAAAATCCGCGCAGTGGGCGCTCTGGCCGCCTTCGCGCCGTCGCAAATAACGCTATTGATGGCTTGTCTGCGCGCTCGCCAAGGTCCTTGCAATCCTGGTGCCGCAGAGCGGACAAAAACATAAGGGAAGACCAAACGATGCGCGATCCGGTCGCTACAGTGACGAACACCTTCTGGCCGATGGTTGTCGAGCAGACGACGCGCGGTGAGCGCGGCTACGATCTTCCTTCGCGGCTCTTGAAGGAGCGCATCATTTTCGTGACGGGCCCTGTCGAAGATCACATGGCTGCCTCGATCTGCATGCAGTTGCTCTTTCTTGAAGCGGAAAACCCCAAGAAAGAAATTTCCATGTACATCAACTCGCCGGGTGGCGTGGTGACAAGCGGCATGGCGATCTATGACACCATGCAGTTTATCAAGCCGCCCGTTGCAACGCTGTGCATCGGGCAGGCTGCCTCTATGGGCTCGTTGCTATTATGCGCCGGCGCCAAGGATATGCGCTTTGCGCTGCCAAACGCGCGAATCATGGTGCATCAGCCGTCAGGCGGTTTCTCGGGCCAAGCGTCTGACATCGAGCGCCACGCCGAAGACATCATCAAAATGAAGCGGCGCTTGAACGAAACCTATGTGAAGCACACCGGGCAGAGCTATGAGAAGATCGAGAGAACCCTTGATCGCGACTACTTCCTGACCGCAGAAGAATCGCGCGATTTCGGCCTCATCGACAAAGTGCTTAATTCACGCGACGAGGTCGAAGGTGGTCTGTTCGAGAGCAAGCTCACGTAATCTTGGTGAGAAGCCTCTGCAACGCGATGTCGCGCTTGTCAGAAAAGCTATGTGTTGGCAGATTAGAACAAACGCTGCACAGCGCCCGAAACGCGACGCCGCCAGTCTCGAATTAACTCGGATATGACCACGTTTAGCGGTGTTGCCTCAAACGCCGCTGAAGTGTGGCAATAGCGCCGCTTTACCCCTAGGGTGCAGTAGTTGCTATTAATCCATTCTTGATCTGGTGAACGTTAGCGTGCTCAGATTGTCGTATAAAAGAGTCCACGTGCCTTGCGGCTGGCAAAGTCGCGTGCCCTGAGTAGCGGGCCAAACGGAGAACGTCCGGGCTGGACGGTTTCTCCAAACATTGTGAGACAGGAATGGCTCAAGAGAAAAATACCCTTTACTGCTCCTTCTGCGGCAAGAGCCAGCACGAGGTTCGTAAACTTATTGCCGGTCCGACGGTCTTCATCTGCGATGAATGCGTCGAGCTCTGCATGGACATCATTCGCGAAGAGAACAAGAACACTCTTGTCAAATCGCGCGATGGCGTGCCGAGTCCGCAGGAAATTTGCGGGGTGCTCGACAGCTATGTGATCGGCCAGTACCACGCCAAGCGCGTGCTCGCGGTCGCGGTACACAATCACTACAAGCGCTTGAATCACGCTTCCAAGAATAACGACGTCGAACTCGCGAAATCCAACATCCTGCTCGTCGGTCCGACGGGTTCGGGTAAGACGCTGCTGGCGCAGACATTGGCGCGCATTCTCGACGTGCCATTCACGATGGCAGATGCGACGACGCTCACGGAAGCGGGCTACGTCGGCGAAGACGTCGAGAACATCATTTTGAAGCTATTGCAAAGCGCCGACTACAACGTCGAGCGCGCGCAGCGAGGCATTGTCTACATCGACGAGGTCGACAAGATAAGCCGCAAGTCCGACAATCCGTCTATCACGCGCGATGTCTCGGGCGAAGGCGTGCAGCAGGCGCTATTGAAAATCATGGAAGGCACGGTTGCCAGCGTTCCCCCGCAAGGCGGACGCAAACATCCGCAACAAGAGTTCCTGCAAGTCGACACGACCAATATACTCTTTATCTGCGGCGGCGCATTTGCCGGTCTCGAGAAAATCATCTCGCGCCGCGGCAAGGGCTCTTCTATCGGCTTTTCGGCCAAGGTCATGGGGCCTGACGAACGGCGCACGGGCGATATCCTGCGCGAAGTCGAGCCGGAAGATCTGCTGAAGTTCGGATTGATCCCGGAATTCATCGGCCGCTTGCCCGTGATCGCGACGCTCGAAGATCTCGATGAGACGGCACTTGTGCAAATTCTCACTGATCCGAAGAACGCCCTCGTCAAACAATATCAGCGCCTCTTCGAGATGGAGGACGTGAAACTCACGATTACGCATGAGGCATTAAAAGCCATTGCGCGCAGGGCGATCGAACGCAAAACCGGCGCACGCGGTCTGAGATCGATCATGGAAGCGATACTTCTCGACACCATGTACGATCTGCCCCAGCTCAAAGGTGTCGAAGAGGTCGTAATCGGGCCGGAGGTCGTTGACGGTGCGGCCCGTCCGCTCAGAATTTATTCCGACCGCGCTGAAGAAAAGGGTTCATCAGCCTAATTCCGGTGTGGCGGCCGGGCCTGAAAATGGCTGGCTTTCAACACTTGATATTGGGGCTGCGGCCCCCATTTGTTCGGAGGGAGATTAACCAGACGGCGCCGGAAGAGAACTCTCCGCAACCGGGCCAAAGGGGCATCTTCCCGCGTTTACCACGCATGACGCCAAAGAGCCGCTTTAGATGGGCTTAATGAGCAGGTCGCGAGTGGATCGAAGTGTGCAGTGCAGTCGCGTTGACGGCGTTCAGGTGTTCCGGCATTAGCCGGATCAGATTGGGTAATGAAATGAGCGAAGAGAAAAAGACCAAAGAGAAGGCAAGCAGCAAGGAGCTGTATCCGGTCCTGCCGTTGCGCGACATCGTGGTTTTTCCCTACATGATCGTGCCGCTGTTCGTTGGCCGCGAGAAATCCATTGCAGCGCTCGAAGAAGTCATGCGTGCCGACAAGCAGATATTGCTGGCCGCTCAGAAGAACGCTGGTGACGACGATCCGGCAACCGACGCTATTTACGAAATCGGAACGCTTGCGTCCGTGCTGCAGCTGTTGAAGCTGCCAGACGGCACCGTGAAGGTTCTTGTCGAAGGCAGCGCGCGTGCCAAGGTTGTCAAGTACACAGAAAACGCCAATTATTTCGAAGCCGAAGTCGAGCGCGTGGTCGAGCAACCGGGCGCCAAGGACGAACTTGAAGCGCTTGCGCGCTCAACCGTTTCGCAATTCGAAAGTTACGTGAAGCTCAACAAGAAAGTCTCGCCCGAAGTACTCGGCACGGTCAGCCAGATCGAGGACTACTCCAAGCTGGCCGATACGATCGCCTCACATCTTGCGGTCAAAATTTCCGACAAGCAGGACGTTCTCGAAACGGCAACCGTTTCCGAACGCCTTGAACGCGTCTACACCTTGATGGAAAGCGAAATCTCGGTCCTTCAGGTCGAGAAGAAGATCCGCTCGCGCGTCAAGCGCCAGATGGAAAAGACGCAGCGCGAGTACTATTTGAACGAGCAAATGAAAGCCATTCAAAAGGAACTTGGCGACACGGACGAGCGCGACGATATCGCCGAGTTTGAAGAGAAGATTGAAAACACTAAGCTGTCCAAGGAAGCCAAGGACAAGGCGCTCGCTGAGTTGAAGAAGCTCAAGCAGATGAGCCCGATGTCGGCTGAAGCGACAGTCGTGCGCAACTATTTAGATTGGCTTTTGTCGATTCCCTGGGGAATCAAGGGCAAGGTCAAGAAGGATATTGTCGAAGCTCAAGCGATCCTCGATCTCGAGCATTACGGCCTCGAAAAGGTCAAAGAGCGCATCCTTGAGTATCTAGCGGTGCAGGCGCGCACCAATAAGCTGAAGGGCCCGATATTGTGCCTCGTCGGTCCGCCCGGCGTCGGCAAGACATCGCTTGGCAAATCGATCGCAAATGCGACAGGGCGCGAATTCGTGCGCATGTCCTTGGGCGGCGTGCGTGACGAAGCGGAAATCCGCGGGCACCGTCGTACCTACATCGGCTCTATGCCGGGCAAAGTCATCCAGTCGATGAAGAAGGCGAAGCGCACCAATCCGCTCTTCCTGCTCGATGAAATCGATAAGATGGGTCAGGACTTCCGTGGCGATCCGGCGGCGGCTTTGCTTGAGGTCTTGGACCCAGAGCAGAACTCGACGTTCAACGATCATTACCTTGAGGTCGATTACGACTTGTCGAACGTGATGTTCGTCACTACCGCGAACACCTTGAACATTCCGCCGGCCCTGATGGACCGCATGGAGATCATTCGGCTCGCCGGTTACACGGAAGACGAGAAACTAGAAATCGCCAAGCGCCATCTTCTGGCGGGACAAGTCACCGCCCACGGTTTGGAAGCTGGCGAATGGATTGTAGAAGATTCAGCCATTCAGGAAATCATTCGCCGCTATACGCGGGAAGCTGGTGTCCGTTCGCTTGAGCGGGAAATCGCTAAGCTTGCGCGTAAGGCTGTGAAGGAAATCCTGACCTCGTCGAAGACGTCGATCACGGTCAATGCGGCGAACGTCCATGAATACCTCGGCGTGCCGAAGTATCGCTATGGCGAAGCGGAGCTTGAAGATCAGGTCGGCATCGTCACGGGTCTTGCGTGGACGGAAGTCGGCGGCGAATTGTTGACCGTTGAAGGCGTTATGATGCCGGGCAAAGGCAAGATGACGGTCACGGGCAACTTGCGTGACGTAATGAAGGAGTCGATCCAGGCCGCTAACGCTTACGTGCGCGCGCATTCGCCTGAGTTTGGCATTCATCCGTCTCTGTTCGAGAAGCGCGATATTCACGTGCATGTGCCGGAAGGTGCGACGCCGAAGGATGGTCCGTCTGCGGGCGTGGCCATGGCAACAGCTATCATCTCGGTGCTGACCGGGATCCCTGTCCGTAAAGACATTGCCATGACGGGCGAGATCAGCTTGCGCGGCCGGGTTCTCCCGATTGGCGGCTTGAAGGAAAAGCTCTTGGCGGCGCTGCGTGGCGGCATCAAGACTGTGATCATTCCGGAAGAGAATGCTAAAGACCTGGCTGAGATTCCGGCTGAAGTGCAGAAGAAGATGGATATCGTGCCCGTTGCTCGTCTTGAGGATGTTCTCAGAATCGCATTGGTGCGGATGCCAGAAGCCATCATTTGGGACGAAGCTGCGGAAGAAGCGGCAGCTGTCGCTGCCAAAGAGGCCGAGAAAGACAAGAGCGGCTCGCGCATCACCGCGCATTGAGCCGCTGCATTTAATCAACTAACCGAGCATCGGAACCCCCGCGCCCCAAGGCGTGGGGGTTATTGTCGCGGTGAAGACAATGTGGACATTTTGCCAGCGCTAAAGCCCTATTTTCGGGCTTTTTCCCCTTGACGGAGGGGGGGATTGAGCGCTTGTAAGCGGCTTCCAACAGCGGCCGGAACCCCTCAAACGGCCGCCTCTAGCCAGATGGCTGTGAGCTGAGGAAATTTTTCCCGAAGTTATAGGACGGACCACATGAGCAAGAAAGATCTTATCGACGCTGTTGCAAAGGACTGTGAGCTGACGAAGGAAAAGGCCAGCAGCGTTGTTGATGCTGTGCTCGCCCACATTCGCAGTGCGATGAAGCAGGGCCAGGAAGTCCGCATTCCGGATTTCGGAACATTTAAGGTGGCTGCCCGCAAAGCGCGCGAAGGCCGCAATCCCGCAACCGGCATGACGATCCAGATTCCGGCGTCCAACGTGCCGAAATTCACGCCCGCCAAGGGCCTGAAGGAAGCGCTGAACTGAGCTCTCGCGGTTAAAAAGTTTGTTGGCGCGCCTGGCGACAGGCGCGCTTTTGCTTTTGACGAAGACGCCAGTAGGCAGTAGGCAATGGGCAGTAGTCAATGGGGCAGT
>JANOKW010000078.1:0-3316 GCA_031419475.1 Hyphomicrobium sp.
GCTCGCAGCGGGGTCAAATCCCATGCTTGCCAGCCACGCTTTGAACCAGGCGCTTTGTGCCAGAAATCCCGTGATCAGCGGCGCGATGAAGGCACCGATATTGATGCCCATGTAAAAGAGTGAGAAGCCGGCGTCGCGGCGTCCATCGTTCTTCCCATAGAGCGCGCCGACAAGACCGGAGATGTTGGGCTTGAACAGGCCTGTGCCGATAGCCACCAGAAACAGGCCAATATAGAATGAGGCTTCGGACGGAACTGCGAGCGCGTAGTGCCCAAGCGCAATGATCCATCCACCTAACAGTACGGACCGGCGCGCGCCCAGCACCCGATCGGCAATAAACCCGCCTGGGATCGAGAGCATATACACGGCCATTGTGTAGTTGCCGTAGATCCGCCCGGCATCCTCGGTGCCGAGCGCGAGGCCGCCTTCGGCAATCGGTGCCACCATAAAAAGCGTCAAAAGAGCCCGCATGCCGTAATAGGAGAACCGTTCCCACAGTTCCGTGAAGAACAGCGTGGAAAGCCCACGGGGGTGACCGGTCAGGAAGTTTTTCCCAGTGGGTGCGGTCGTGGCGGCGTCAGAAGGTATATCCATGAGCAAAGTGTGGCTGGGGCGGAGTGAAGAGTCAAAGGTCAGGGTGAGATTTCGAGCATTTGTCCCGATAGCCTGATCGGCTAATACAAACTTCCGTGAAAATGACTATAAGCAACCCCATGCACCGAAAAAAGTCATGGATATGCACCACTGCTTGACCATTAACTTAGTTTGCAATCCCTTTCGAGGAGACAAATATGACGGCGATTACGAAGACATCAGCCTGGGCAGTTTTGTGCTCCTCCATGCTGGGCCAATTCATGCTATCTCAGGCGGCCAATGCCGAACCGTTTGCTTATGCGGCCAACGAAAAGTCCGGCACGGTTTCGATCATCGACACAGCGACCAATGCCGTTGTCGGCGAAATCGCAGCCGGTAAAAAGCCGCGCGGGATGGCGTCTTCGAAAGACGGCAAGACGCTCTATGTCAGTGATCAGCCCGAAAAGGCTTTGCAGATCATCGATATCGCCACGCGCAAAGTGACTGGCAAGATAGACTTGGGTGAGTCGCCCGAAGGCGTGTACCGCTCGCCGGATGGAAAATGGATTGCGGTCGCGATCGAAGAAGACAATTCCGTTCACTTCGTCGATACGGCCAGTGGAAAGACTGAATTCAACGTCAAGACCGAAGGTGACAATCCCGAGCACTCTGTTTTCAGTCCTGACGGCAAGCTCGTCTACGTCAGCGCCGAGGAGGCCGATACCATCGATGTGATCGACGTTGCTGCGAAGAAGCAAATCGCTAGCATCAAGGTTGGCAAGCGCCCGCGAGGCATTGGCTTCACGCCCGATGGCAAGTTCGCCTACGTGGCCTGTGAACTCGCCGACACAGTGTTTACGATCGATGTTGCCACGCAAAAAGTCGTTGCTGAAATTCCGGCCGGTCTGCGCGTCAATGGCGTCACGGTTCATCCCGACGGAAAGACCGTTTTTGTGACGAACGGCGGCGATGGCAACGTCATGGCGATCGATGTTGCAACCAACAAAGTCACGAAAACCATCCCGGTTGGCAAGCGTCCGTGGAACATGGCCATCACGGCAGATGGCGGCAAACTTTACGTGGCGAATGGGCGATCGAACAGCGTGACGGCCATCGACACAGGGAAGTTAGAGCCCATCGCTGAGATCGCCGTCGGTGAATTCCCGTGGGGTGTATTGATCCCCTAGCTCAGGCGCGCGATCGCGGCTGCAATAAACTGTTAGGTATTCGGGGGGAGAGCGATTTCCCTTCGAATTTTTTATGGCTGATTGTCATTTAGGGGCGGTAATTCAGGGGGGTGGGGTCTGGATTTTGGGTCCAAAACTCCTTACGCGTTGCCCGTCTCAGTTCAATGGCTACAGTCAGCCTTCGAAGCGCAAATGCTGTGATGGACACCCAAATGGCAAAAAAAATCAGCCGCATTCTAGTCGCCAATCGCTCTGAGATTGCGATCCGCGTTTTCCGCGCGGCCACAGAACTTGGCATTCGCACCGTCGCAATCTATGCCGAGCAAGACCGCCTCTCCCTCCATCGCTTCAAGGCAGACGAAGCGTTTAACGTCGGCAAGGGTAAGGGCCCGCTTGAAGCCTATCTGTCGATCGACGAAGTCTTGCGTGTGGCAAAATACGCGAAAGCCGACGCCATCCATCCCGGATACGGCTTTTTGTCCGAGAGCCCTGAGTTTGCAGAAGCCTGCAAAAAGGCCGGCATTATTTTCATCGGGCCAACACCCGATACGATGCGCACCCTCGGCAACAAGGTTGATGCGCGCAATCTCGCTGTTTCATGCGGCGCGCCTGTGATGCCGGCCAGCCCGCCTCTGCCCGACGATCCAGCTCAAATCAAGAAACTCGCTGCGGCTGTCGGTTACCCGGTCATGCTCAAAGCCTCATGGGGCGGCGGCGGACGAGGCATGCGCGTCATCGAACGCGAAAGCGAGCTGTTGGACTCCGTCATGATTGGGCGGCGCGAAGCCAAGGCCGCGTTCGGCAAAGACGAAGTTTATCTCGAAAAACTTATCCGCAATGCACGCCACGTCGAAGTGCAAATCCTCGGCGACCAACACGGCAACATCGTGCACCTGTTCGAGCGCGATTGCTCCATTCAGCGGCGCAATCAAAAACTCGTTGAACGCGCGCCCGCTCCCTATCTCGACGAAAAGTCACGCCAGCAACTCTGCGAAGCGGCGATGAAGATCGGCCGCGCCACAAAATACGTGGGCGCCGGCACCGTCGAGTTCCTGATGGATAACGACACGGGCGAATTTTACTTCATAGAGGTCAACCCGCGCATTCAGGTCGAGCATACTGTCACCGAAGTTGTCACCGGCCTGGACATCGTCAAAGCGCAAATCAAAATTCTTGAAGGCGGCGAGATCGGCGCTAGAGGACCGGACGGCCATTGGCAAACCGGCATCCCTGGTCAAGAGGCGATCCGCCTCAACGGACACGCCATCCAATGCCGCATCACGACCGAAAACCCCGAGAATAATTTCATTCCCGACTTCGGCCGTATCAGCGCCTATCGCGGAGCCATGGGCTTTGGCATCCGCATCGACGGCGGCACGGCGTTCTCGGGAGCGGTCGTCACGCGTTACTACGACCCGCTGCTTGAAAAGCTCACCGCCTGGGCGCCAACGCCCGACGAAGCCATCGACCGCATGAACCGTGCCTTGACCGAATACCGTATTCGCGGCGTCGCCACCAACCTCGCCTTCCTCCACAACGTGGTCGCCCACCCGCGC
>JANOKW010000079.1:0-8100 GCA_031419475.1 Hyphomicrobium sp.
AGAACCGCCGCCTCGATCAGGATCACGATCTTGGAGAACCACGGCACGAACACGAACGCCCACATGCACATGATGTTGAAGATGGCCGTGACGGCAATCGCGACGATCGGCGTGTGGTAGGTCTCCGAGATCTTGGCGAGCGGCGCGGGTGCCACGCGGTCGAAGGACCAGGCCACGATCGCGCGAACGCCGAAGGTGTGCATGGCCGGAATCCAGCACCACATCCAAAGCGCCAGCCCGATACTGGTGATCACCGTGATCATCGGCGACTTGGTGAGAACGCCGGTTAGCAACGTAACCGCCGGATCTGTTGGCGTGGTCAGGCCACCATTGGCACTCACCGCGTTGAAGACGGCCGTACCCAGGAACTCGAATCCGAACACCTTCAGTGCCAGCCAAATCGTGACGATCCAAAAGAACGTCGCGGACAGAACAGCGCCGAGCATGCCCCAGGTCTGGGACTTTTCAACCGACTTGATTTCGCCGCCGATGGCGATTGAGAACGCGGCACCGACCAGAGGCAGGAACGCCCAGTTTGACACCAGGATCGTCTGCCACCAGTCGAACCCGGCCTCGCCCCAACCCTTTTCTTTGCCGCTTGCGATGATGGCATTGTAGGGATCTGTGACGCCCATGCCGGGGCCCACGAGTTCATTGAGGTTGGTTACAAATTGCTCCCGCGAACTCATAAGAAGGGTGGCGATCAAAAACACCGTACTGGCCATCGCAAGGAGGAACACCCACTTGTTGAGTGCAAGATAGAAGCGCATCCCAAACGAGAGAATGACGCCAGAAAGAATAAGGATGGCCGAGCCAAGCGCAAAGGTCACCCACGGCTGCAGCATCCATTTCGATATGTTGCCAAAAGTCTCCGACCCCATCAGCAAGCCCAAGGCCGCAAACATTGGCGCTAAGGCTAACGTGACCATCCAATAAGCGGCAATGGCGCAATAGAACAGCCAAGCTGTGATCTCGACCAAACTCAAGGTCAACGCCAACGACGGCGGTAGAATACGGGAGGCGAAAACGTAAATGCCGCCGGATCTCGGCAGAGTCACTGTCCATGTTATGAAACCGAACGAGATCATGGCCATAGCGATGCCGGCAAGAACGCAACCCCAGATGAGATCTCCTTGCGGATAGAAAGCCGGACCATAATAGAGCATGGTGCCGACGCCGAGGCCGATGCTGACCACCGACAGATTGTAGATGAAGGTGTCAAGTCCGCTCGCTGTTCTGATGAGGCCGGAGGCCTTTCTCAGAAAGATCCGCTTTTCGCCTGATGCATCACTTATCGCCATTTGAGCACTCCCCATTCGGTTATCGGGCCGCTCTTCTCTGAGCGTGGGTTCTAGTTCTAGCCTTGCGTAAGGTTCACAGTCTTTACTTCCGTGCCTTGCAGAGCGATCATGGCGCCCTGCAGGATTCCTTCTGGGTAGACGCTCCCCGGATTGATGCAGACCGTCTTGCCGATGTTGATGCGAGCGCGGCCTTCGTGGATATGGCCGTGTAATCCCAGCAGCGGTTGATGTTCCTTGATGACATCGACCAGTGTCTGGCATCCGGCATGAATCTGTGCAGGCATCCCCATTTCGTAGACTACCTGAAGACTGCCATCGAGCTTCGGGCAGGCATCCAGCGTGGTGCCGAAGGGCGGAACGTGGACATTGAAGATGCACTTGCTCATGTCCGTAACTTGCGGGATTAGCTCGGCAAAGCGGCTAACGTATTCCTTCTCGGAGTATTCCCGTTCGGTATTCCACGGCGTCGGCGTCGATCCGCCGCAGTAGAGCATCTGATAGCCGCCCTTGAACTCGCACACCTGCATTTCGTGGAAATTGAAGTGCGGCGCCCGCGTCAAGATTTCGTCGATCTCGTGGAAGTCGTCGTTGCCGGGAATGGCCACGAGCGGGATATCAGTTCCCTTAAGCTTTCCGGCCGCAAAGTCTGCCCACTCGTGAACGCGTTCGAGGACCAGTTTCTTGAACAGTGCAGACTGCGCTTCGGGATCGGACCTCAGCGTCTGATATTCGGCTTCCGTCATGACCGCCGGATAGAAGCCCATGTCACCGTTTCGCTTGATGAATACGTCAAGCTCTTCCTTCGTCTTCAACGTGTGGGGCTCACCGTGCAGGAAGCTTAGGAACGTGCCGTCGCTCTGCTCGGCAATCGGAATGACCGCCTTGCCCGTCAGGTCGCCGCCGAGGACAAGGACCTCGGCGCCGTAGAACTGGGCGCTGTTGACGAATTTCTTGAAGCACACGTTTGAGCCGTGCAGGTCGGATGCGAAGAACATCTTCACCTGCTCATTCGCGCTGTTTGTCTTTTTGCGCCAGAACACCTGAACCCCGCCTTCTCAGAATTTGGTGAGATATTGATCGATTTCCCACTGGGATATCGTGTTGTGATAGTTCCACCACTCGACCTTCTTCAGCGCGATGTACGATTTGTAGAGATCTTCGCCCAATACGCGCCGGCCGATGTCGTCGGCCTCGAACGCCTCAACGGCTTCCTGCAACGTGCGCGGCAATTGCTTCACACCCCGGCGTTCGAGCTCCTTGTCGGGGAGTTCGTACATGTTCACCATGTCGGGATCGCCCGGGTCGAGATCTTGTTCGATGCCATCGAGGCCTGCGCCGAGGAACATGGCGGCCGACAAGTATGGATTGGTTGCGGGATCGACCGCGCGACATTCCCAGCGGGTGCTCGACAGATTGATGTGGCCTTGTCCGGCCCCTTCGATCTGCGGCCGCAGCATGGGAACGCGGAACATGTGGGTGCGGTTGTTGCCGCCGTAGGAGATGAAGATGGGTGCCCACGTATAGCCCGTCATCGAACCTGACTTGATGAGCCGCTTGTAGGAATTGACGATGGGACAGCTCGTCGCGACGATCGCTGCCGCGTGCTTTCTCAATCCGCCGAGGAATTGGTAGGCGGTCTTCGAGAGACCGCAACCGCGCTTGTCGCTGGCGTCGCCGGAAATATTCTTGCCGGTCTTGATGTCGGAGAGCGACATGTTGAAGTGCGCGCCCGATCCCGTGCGGTCGGCGTACGGTTTGGGCATCATCGTAGCCTCGTAGCCGTGCTTGCGGGCGAGTTCCTTCATCATCAGCCGCCAAAGGATGAAGCGGTCGGCGGTCGTCATCACGTCGGAATAGGCGAAGTCGAACTCGAACTGGCCGTTCGCGTCCTCATGGTCGAATGAGTAGACATCCCACCCGAGCTTGTTCATCGACGAGACGACGTCGTTGAGGAAGTCCATGTTGATGAGGGTGAGTGAGGCGTCGTAAGCGGCTCTCGGGATGTTATCCCGGGGATCGTTGGGCGCGATACCGTTGTGGGCAGCCGCATCCTTGCGAACTATATAGACTTCACATTCGATACCGAGGTTAAACTTGAAGCCCATTCTAGCGGCACGCTCGACCTGCTTAGCCAGGATCGAGCGCGTGCACATGGAGTAGGGCTTTTCGTGATAATGAAGCTGGCCTGGAATGAAGGCCACATTTGGGCGCCAGGGAAGCTGGGTCACCGCGTCAGGATCGGGCATGACGGCGAGTTCATCGTCATGCGGACCTTGACCCAAACCGTCGAGCGCCGCGCCCGTAAAGAGTTCCGAGCCGCGCATCATGCGGTCGAAATGGCTGACGGGAACGGCTTTGGTTTTGGGAATGCCGTGCACGTCAACATAGCACGGGAGGCAGTACTCGACGCCCTTCTCGATGAGGCTCTGCATGGTCTCACGGCCGCCAGTGGCTGGTTGACCGGCATTTCCCTTGATCGATGTTTTCATCTCATTCATCGGTACGAGCTCTCCCCTGAGGCCAAGTTGCGCGAGCGGTTTTCATTGATTAGTTAATGAGTCTGATGCGTAAAAAGCGGGCACTCTTCATCCCCTTTTCGAAAGATTGGCGTGCAAGCCTTATGATTTCCGGGCTGACATATCTCCGCTTCGGAAGACGGCAAATGCCTGCTGCGCCAATCTCGGTCCTGATAACTCCCGGCAGGTAATCTGTTCGAATTTAATTGATCAGTCAATTATGAAATTTGAAATGCACAGATGGCTCGCCCCGGTTGCAACGCACAACGAGCGCGGCGACAGCGATGTTTTCTGAAATTGGTGCTCAGCGCCGGCGCGGTTTCTTGCGGGCCGTGTTGTACTCGAGCAGATCGAGCACATTGCGGTGCAGATCGCTGACGGCGGACTTGAGATTGAAGTCCGGCAGAATGACTGACCGCACCATGCATCCGTCGAGGTACGTCGAAATGAATTGCGCCATGCGCGCGGGATCGACGGACTTGAAGTGACCCACTTCGACTCCTTGGCGAATGAACCTGGACAGAAGCTCGTGCTCTTTCGCGTAGAAGCTGGCGATCGTTGCCTCAATGGCCGGATCGCCTTCGTGGGAGCCGCGGAAATCGAGCGCGATCTTTACGAAACGATGGATTTCCGCATATCTTTCGACGTGGTTCTCGAGCCAGGCGGAAATAAGCCCGGCCGGATCGGCGTTGCGTTCCTCCAGCGCTCGCATGTTGGCGAAGGCGTTCTCGACGGCGAAGTCGATCGTTGCCCGGAAGAGTGCCGCCTTGTCCTCAAAGTAGTAGTAGATGAGCGCCGTGTTGACGCCGAGCGATTGGGCAATGTCCTTGATCGTGACGGACGCGAAATTGCGTTCGGCGAAAAGGTCGAGTGCCGCCATGAGGAACTCTTCTCCCCGGCCGTTCATGGCGTCGGCGCGACGTGCGGGAAAACGCTCTTTGGCGCGTGGTGCCGGAGGCGTGCGATTGGACTTCGCAAACACTTTTTGCCGTTGACTTGCCATAGCCTCCTCGACGCAGATCAGAATCACGCTGCCTTACTGGCGAACCTACAATCCTCAGTCCGCTGCTAGAAAACAACTGGGCAGTTGGTCACTTGAGTGCAATGCGGGGGAAAATGCGCCGCCCCTTGCATTGAATCTCATCTTGCGCGACAAGTTAATTGATTGACCAATTAAGCACGGAGAGCAACAAATGCAAGATGCATCCGGCGGCCGGGACGGCGCGAACAAGGCCGCATTTTCACGTCTTGTTGCGGCAGACCCGGTACTGGTGGACGTCAAGCGCGCCATTGAGGTCGTCCCCGGCTTCACCCCCGATACCATCTTGACGTCAGGACCACCGATGCCCTGGGCCGGCTATACCGGTGGGCAGCGCGACGCCATCATTGGCGGCGCGCAGTTCGAAGGGCTGGCCAATTCTCGCGACGACGCGATTGCCCGTCTTGATCGGGGCGAGATCAAAGTTGCCGGTTGTCACGACTATGGGTGCGTGGGGTCTCTCGCGGGGATCTATACCGCCTCTATGCCGGTTTTCGTTGTCGAGAACAAGGGCGGCGGCAACGTCGCTTTCTGCAATATGTACGAGGGCAGCAATCCGCGGAGGTTGAACTATGGTGTTTACGATGAGGGAGTGCGCGAGCGGCTATTATTCGTCCAAGAAGAGGTCGTCCCTGTCGTTGCAGAAGCTGTTCGGCACGCCGGCGGAATCCCGCTGAAACCCATCATGAAGCGCGCGCTTACCATGGGTGATGAGCTTCATTCGCGTAATACTGCTGCGGCCCTGATCCTCATGAGAGAGCTGATCCCTAGCTTGCTCGCCTTGGCAAGCGGTGGTGCGGACAGGATCACGCGCGCTGTCAAGGCCGTGACCGATGATCAGTATTTTTTTCTGCGCTTGTCGATGGGCGCAGCGAAGGCGACGGCCGATGCCGCGCGTAATATTGAGCGCGCCAGCGTTGTGACGGCCATGGCCTTTAACTGCCAAGGCTTTGCCATTCGCGTCAGCGGCTTAGGTGACACATGGTTCAAGGGCCCGCATGCCTCGGTCCAAGCAAAGCTGTTTGAGGGTCATACCGAAGATGAAATCACATGGATGGGCGGCGAGAGTATCATCACTGAGACAATCGGACTTGGCGGTTTTGCCCAGGCAGGCGCTCCAGCGCTGCAGAACTACCAGGGTGGCTCGTATGAACTAATGATCGCGCGCAATAAGGAACTCTACCAAATCACGATCGGGGAAAATCCGGGTTATCTCATTCCCGCGCTTGGCTTTCGCGGCACTCCAACAGGTATCGACATTTTTAAGGTCATCGAAAGCGGAATTCTACCGGCGATGGATATTGGCGTTGCCGGTCGCGATGGCGGGCAGATCGGCGCTGGCATCGTGCGCGCGCCAATGGCTTGCTTTGAAGCTGCGGCCCAGGCTTATCATGCACGCTATAGCTGATATCACAGCCGCCAAATCACCCCGCCGCGACAGGTACGAAATGACCATCCTCGACCACGACATCTACGAACTCGGCGATTTTCTGCTTCAATCCGGTGACGTGCTGAGATCAGCGAAGCTTGCCTACAAAACCTACGGAACACTGAACAAGAACTCGGATAACGCTGTCGTTCTCCCGACCTTTTATACCGGCACGCACGCGCGGAATGAAAAGCTCTTTGGACCGGGCCGCGCCATCGACCCGGCGCGCCACTTCGTCGTCTCCGTCAATCTGTTCGGAAATGGTGTCTCTTCGTCCCCGAGCAACTCTCTGCCGCCTCAGAATGGGTCACGCTTTCCTAAGGTTACTCTCTACGACAACGTTGCGGCGCAACACCACTTGCTCACCAAGCATCTCGGTGTTCGGCACATCGCATTGGTGATGGGCTGGTCGGTCGCCGCCATGCAGGCCTATCAATGGGCTGCACAGTATCCCGAAATGGTCGATGCCATCCTGCCCTACTGCGGATCGGCTCGGTGTTCACCACACAATCACGCCTTTCTCGACGGCCCTAAGGCTGCCCTGCAGGCCGACGCGGTTTGGAATGGCGGTGACTATACGGCGTCGCCCGTCAAGGGTCTGAAGGCGTTCGGCCGTGTCTATGTTGCCTGGGCCTACTCGCAGGCGTTTTTCCGTGATGGGCTATACCGTCAGCTGGGGTTTGCCACTATGGAGGATCTCGTGCGCGATTGGGAGGAGGACCATCTCACGTGGGATGCCAACGATCTTCTGGCCAAAATCTGGACCTGGCAGAATGGCGATATTGGCCGGAGTGAAATCTACCAAGGCGACTTCAAGCGTGCGCTCGGCGCGATCCAAGCTAAGGCTATCGTGTTGCCGTGCAGCACAGACCTCTATTTTCCGCCAGACGATAGCGCCGCCGAAGTTGCTCAGATGCAGAACGCGCGGTTGCGCATCTTCGAGTCGCCTTGGGGACATTGTGCCGGCTCCCCCGGAAGACTTCCGGAATTCACCCGCGCACTTGACGACGCTGCGGCAGAGCTGTTGAGGAAATAACGCATGAAGGCCCTAATACTTTCATCAAGCCCGCGCCGTAACGGCAATTCAGCTATCCTTGCGCAAGCTGTTCATGAGGGGCTTACGGATGGCGGACACGAGGCACAGCTCGTATATGCTGAGGACTTCTTGGCCTCGTTTCTCAAGGATTGCCGCCAGTGCCGACAAGCCAACGGAGAATGTTCAATCAAAGACGAGTTCCGTTCCGTGTTCCTTGATGGTTATCTGCCGGCCCAGGGCTTCATCGCGGCAACACCGATCTACTGGTACGGCGTTTCGGCCCAGCTTAAGGCCTTTTTCGACCGAACGTTTTGCTACTACGCAGCGTCCTACCCTGGTTCCGCTTCCGTCATCGAAGGCATGAAGGGCAAGCGCATCGGGCTCATACTGAGTTCAGAAGAAACCTTTCCTATGGTCTCAGGAGGGATCATAAGCCAGATTCAGGAGTTCTCGCGCTATACGCACTCGACGTTTGTTGGCGTCGTGCACGGATATGGCAATGCGCGCGGCGACGTGAAACTTGATCCCAACGATCCTATTGACCGGGCCCGCCAATTTGGCCGCGAATTCTTTACGCGGCACGCAACCGACTATCAGATCGATACGCCGCGATCACCTCGAGTCTGGGATTCGCGGCGCTAATGTTCTGAGTCTAACACTTGGTACCCACTTTTGACCTGATCGAGCTTGGCTTTGGCGCGGGCTTCTTTTTCGAGGATGGTCGCCGCCGGCTTGGTCCAGACGAACGGTTTGGGATCGGCGTTTCGGTGGTCGAGATA
>JANOKW010000080.1:0-3093 GCA_031419475.1 Hyphomicrobium sp.
GAGAGGCCCTTCTGGAATTGAACCCGATTGCGTGCCATGCCACATCTCCTTGCGAAGACGTCAGAAATCGAAGATTCGCGTGGCCAGAAAATGGCTGACTATGGTGCGTAATCAGGTCGCGCAATGAGTGCTTCGGTTAACGCTCGAATTCACGGCAAATTGCGCACGTGCCGGTGCATTTTGCACGTTTTATAATTAGACACTATATTGAGTTCATGAGCAGAGCATTCGTTAAAGACGATGACGAGGGCATGAGCAACGAAGATCTGCCCGACCGGCTGATCTCCGGACACGCCAATCTTGTCACGCTCGAGGGCCTTGCCCATATCGAAGCCGAGGCCGCCCGTCTGACCGCGGATTACGCGACGGCACAGGCGGCGGCCGACAGAATAGCGCTTCAGCGCGTTGCCCGTGATTTGAGATACTGGACGGCGCGGCGTTCGAAGGCTGAAGTGCAGCCCCCTCCCGCTGCGGACGGGCTTGTGCACTTCGGTTCGACAGTGACAATCGAACGCCAGGACGGACGCCGCCAGACGTTCCGCGTCGTCGGTGAGGACGAAGCCAACCCGGCGCAGGGTACGCTCTCCTACGTCTCGCCCTTGGCGCAAGACCTCTTGGGCAAAAGCGTTGGCGAAGAAGTTCATGCCGGAACGAGCGCGGCCGAAATCGTTGCTATTGCTTGAGCAACCCTACTCCATCGATCTCAACTCGCCGCCGCAACTCGCAATGCCGCGCCGCACACCGCCAGCCCCTTGGCAATAGCAAAGCCGATGCCGCCTGTGGAGCCGGTAACAAGCGCCGTTTTCCGGTGAGGTCGATTTTCATGGGGCTAGACTTGCAGAAGTTGGACTTGCGCACGATTTTCCTGGAGTATGCGCGAAGCTAGTCGAGAGTGGCAACCGCAACGATTGGGGAGACGTCAGAATGAAATTCGCACAAATCGCATTTGCGCTTGGATTGGCGCTCGGCGCCCTGATTGAAATGCCATCCGCCCTACGCGCTGAAGAAGCCAAGCCCCCCGCCGTCACGCAAGCCGCGCCGGGCATCAAGCGCACGGTCCTGCAGAAGTTTGACGTGCCGGGCACGAATTACGAGACGACGGTGATGAAGGTCGAGTTTGTGCCTGATCACGTTGTCGCCGCGCATACGCATCCAGGTCCGGAGGCGAGCTATGTTCTGGATGGTGAATTGACGATGACACTCGCCGGGCAAGAGCCGAAGCTTTTGCAAGCTGGCGCCACATCGCTCTTTGTTGCCGGCGTCATTCACTCAGCCAAGGTTGGCCCCAAAGGCGTGGCGTTGCTCAACACCTACGTGCTGGAAAAGGGCAAGCCCTTTATCACAAGGGTAGATGCGTCCGGTGCGCCGCTGCCAGCCGAGCCGCCGAAACCATAGCGGCAGGTAGATTATGATGGTCTCTCTTAAGACACCTGTATTGGCGTTTCTCGTTTTTACTGCCGCGCTGCTGACTGTTCCGCAAGCGCACGCCGCAGAGCGTGCGGCGCCTGTCGTGCCAAGTCTGAATCAGAAAATCCTGCAACGCTTCGACGTGCCCGGCACCAACTACGAAGCGGTTCTGATGCGCGTCGAGTTTCCGCCTAATTACGCGGTCTCGCGCCATTCGCACCCGGGCCCGCAGGCAAGCTACGTTCTGCAAGGTGAAATGACTTATCTCTTCGATGGCGAGCCGCCCGCAACGCGCGTTGCAGGCGAGAGCAAGGATCTCGCCGGTTACGCGATCCATGGCGCCAAAGCCGGCCCCGAAGGCGCGATCCTAATCAATTCCTATGTGGTGGAAAAAGGTAAGCCGCTATCGATTGCGGCGCCGGATGCTGGCAAGTGATAGACCAAGGGAACGCTGAGACGGAGCATGACAATTCCTGCGCCCCGGCGGCGGACCAAGCTGCCCGCGCGTTACGCGCCCATCCTCGGGCTCGTCGTCCTTTCCCTTTTCATGACGTGCATCGTGTCGGGGATATCGACGTTGCGCGGTATAGGCTTTGCCCCGAATTTCTTCGAAGTATGGCCCGTGGCGTGGGCGATGTCGTGGGCGGTCGCCTTTCCGACATTGATGGTCGTGACGCCGGTGGTGAATAGGATTGTTGCGGGGTTGGTTGAGGGGGAGTGAGTATGCGTGCTTAGACGCGACCCCGGTTCAGCGAACTGTCCCGCCTACGGCGCGACCGCTGACCGGGGATGCACAAGCTGTGAGAGATTCTCGAAATCCTACCAGCGTGCGTTCCCGGCCGAGCAAGGATGCACTGCATCGTTGCGCAGAGCCGGGATCACGTCCAAGATATTGGAATGTTGAACGAGCCAAAGCGCTTCTGGGTCTACATCACTGCCCGCGATCCCCGTGGCGTCCTCTACGTTGGCATGACAAGCGATCTCGCAGGGCGTGCTTGGGAACATCGCGAAAAAGTTCTCGAAGGCTTTACACAAAGGTATGGCGCGAACCGTCTCGCCTACTTCGAAGAACACGATGATGCTGCCAGTGCGGCACGGAGAGCGCGCGCGATGAAACGCTAGCGCCGGGACTGGAAAATCCAGATGATCGAAGAGTTCAATCCGACGTGGCGCGACCTGTTTCCAGACGTCGTCCGCCCGATGGGGTTCGAGCCCTAAATCGCCGGACGTGGCCCCGGCTCTGCGCTTACTTCGCTATCGCGGCGTTCGCTCGGCCGGGGATGCAAGCTTAGAGGGCGGGGCACAACTCCCACTGCTGCTTTCCCGGGCGCATACCCGCCCGAGAGCGCCCGAATAACCAGGATTTCGCTTGCGGGTGTGATGGTGTCGGAACGGCCTTCGTGATCGCGCCGCGCGGTGTCATCGACAAAATGGAGATGTGTTTGCGGACATTGGCAGGTGATCCGCGCCGACGCGAATGCGCCGAATAATTGCGGACCGGTTGAGGGGGACGTAGTTTAACCGCCCCCTCACCCCAACCCTCTCCCGTCTATGCGAAGCATGGCTCACGGCTGTCCGGTTGAGTTCTGATGGACAAGGAGCATGGCATTGATTCTTCTGTGATTCGAGAGCTTGGCGGCATCATCGGACACGGAAGGGGACCAATACCATGCGGCACGAGAATAG
>JANOKW010000081.1:0-5538 GCA_031419475.1 Hyphomicrobium sp.
AGCGTGGTCGGGATGGCAGTGCGAGAGGATGACGGCATCAACGGCGGCAGGATCGATGCCTGCGGCTTTCAAGTTCGCCGGCAAACGGCCCTGGTTGTCACCGAACATTTTCGAGGCGCCCATGCCGGTGTCGATGACAACGAGCTTGGAACCCGTGTTGACGACAGTGATGTTCTGCTCGAGCACCATGTTGTCGGCGGCGAGGAAGTTCGATTCCAAGCGCTTCGCCATCTCTTCCATGGTCTGCTCTTTCATGAGCTTGCGGCCGTCGCCGAAACCAAGCGGGCCGTCGGAGATGACCGACACCTGCATGTCGCCGAGCATATGGTGATAAAAGCCGGCGGGCTTTGCCGAGGCTAAGGGGGCCTTGGCCTCTGCGGCGACGGGTCCGAGCACGCGCGTCGAGAACGCGGCGGCAAGACCGGTTCCGGCAACGGCGAAAGCCTGGCGTCTCGAAAGATCGAATTTCGACATGGTTGTTGTTCTCCTGATGTGTGAAGCGCGGGGTCGTCTCAAAATGAGTTTGAAGCGCGGCCGCGCGAAACGCGAACGTGCTTCCAAAATCACTGGCCCGGATAAACCAGATTCATGACGATTACGCGTCGATAAGCGCATGACTGTCATGCAAGGCCAAGGGCACCGGGCCGATGCTTCTTTTTAGCTGATGTTTTCGCCCGTGCGCGGTATCCGGCTAATACTTCGCCGGTCTGCACGATTTCGTGAGCGGCGAGACGGTTGCTACGTACTGCGACGGACGGGGCCAAACCCTACATCCCGCGTTGACCGTGCGTGAGGTCAGACCCTTGCGGGTCTGACCTGCTCTTTCAGGCCTTAGGAGCCCGCTTGGCCGATGTCTTCTCCATCACGCCGCTTGCTACCTGCGCGTCGAATACGGCTCGGAAGTCCTGAAGGCGAAAAGTCTTGAATGACTTGCCGTCCTTGTCCCAAAACTCATAACAAAGGTCCTTCACATTTCGATTACTGAAAAAGGCAATACATCCGTCCGGACCGCCGCCTTCAGCATGCGGTATGCCCGTCACATGCCCATTGACATAACTTCCAGTGTACCGGGTTTCCCTGGGCGAGCCATCCTTGTTATAGAAGCGAAGTTCGCCCTGCACGATGTGTGTAATGTAGGGTACGTGGTGGGTGTGAAGCATCGTCGGCTTGTTCGCTGCAAATTTGAACATGACATCGACTATGCCGGCCTGTTCATCGACGTCGTAAATATAATACCAAACATTCTCCAGCCAATCGAGCTGGGCCCATGTGATGTTGCTTTCATCGTACATGATGGCGGGTTTTTCAGCAATGGCTAGGCCACTGCTTGCCCCTGTAGCTAGTAAAGTGGCCGCTCCAACTATCGCTTGCCGCCGTGTACCTATGAAATCCATGCCATCCTCCTACATTACCCACTGATGATCCTCAGCTTACGGCATCACATTGTCTCAAGGGTATCGACACAGACCGCGCGGCACCGTCGCTGCAACGAAAGCTATACCTGAACGCCAACCTCGTCAATGTTTTGACGATCCTGCGACGTGTGCCCCACGCGCACAATCTGCAACTGGTCGGTGTAGAAGCGATACCAGATGACGAAGCGGGTGCGCAGGGCGTAAGACGGAAGTATTGGGTAGTGGCCGGATCACACTTTCACAACCTTTAAATACTCCCTCGGAAGCCAGATGCGATGTTTGTCGCTCGGTTCTCCGAACGCTTCGCCAACGTGAAGTTCCGCGAGATCGTCGTCAAAAGCGACGATTGAGAATTCCTTGCCAAGGCATCCCTTGAACAGCGTGATCAGTGCCTGATTATTTTCGGGCAGGTCCACGGGCAGTTTTACCACGCAAACTTTATCGCCGACGTTCATGGATTTGTTTTCCTGCACTCAAATTTCGCCTGGTTTTGGATGATCGCGGGATGCATGGCGCACATGAACTATCGACACGGAATCTGGCTCCATCGTGTAGTAGACCAGATAGGGGTATTGAACGACGGGCCGGTCGCTTGGTAACCGCTTGACCTTTTCAATTGCTTTTTCGAGTCGTTCGATCATCGAATGCTCCTCGTTGAGACCCACATATTACAACGAACCGTCTAGGAGCGCCAACGCCTCGCGCGGATCAATCCTGCCGTCATACAGCGCGCGGCCAGTGATGGCACCTTCGAGCATCTTATACTCAGGCCTCAATAACGCTTTGATGTCCTCGATGGAGGCGAGGCCGCCCGAGGCAATGACGGGAATTTTGGTTGAGCGCGCGAGATCGGCGGTCGATTCGAGATTGAGGCCCTTCAGCACGCCGTCGCGATCGATGTCGGTGTAGATGATGGCGGATACGCCTGCGTCTTCGAAACGCTTGGCGAGATCGATGGCCGTCAACTCGCTTGTCTCGGCCCAGCCTTCGACCGCGACCTTACCACCCTTGGCATCGATGCCGACGGCGACGCGGCCGGGAAAGCGCTTGCACGCTTCGCGCACGAGTTTTGGGTTGCGCACCGCGATGGTGCCGAGAATGACGCGACGGATGCCTTTGATGAGCCAAGTCTCAATGGTTTCGAGATCGCGGATGCCGCCGCCAAGTTGGACTGGCATTTTGACGGACTTCAAAATCGCTTCGACCGCGTGCCCATTGACGGGCTTGCCCGCGAACGCGCCGTTGAGATCAACGATGTGCAGATACTTGAAGCCTTGTGCTTCAAACTTGGCGGCCTGATCGGCGGGATCGTCGTTGAACACGGTGGCGGCATCCATGTCGCCGAGTTTCAAGCGCACGCATTGGCCGTCTTTGAGGTCGATTGCGGGAAAGAGGATCAAAGTGGGTCTCGCTTGAATCCCCTCTTCCCATGCCCTTGCATGGGGAGAGGGCCATGATGAAATCATGCCTTCGGCATGTGGTGAGGGGCAGCCGCTTGTTTAGAACCTGTTGCCGCCCCTCACCCCAACCCTCTCCCCGTTGAGTGCAGTACCGGGGAGAGGGGGAGAAGCGCGGCCATCAGATTGCTATCTTTAGTCGCGATGAATAGTGTCCTGATGCCTCCGTCAAGCCGAAGTGTTGAGTTCATGGCCACCGCATTTCTCGATACACCTCCGCCCGCCGTGGCCCGCCGCCCTTTGACTGAGGACGACGCGGTCAATATCTGGATCGCGCGCTGGCTACGCGTGAGACCCAAAGAGCTGGTGCGCCGCTACGCCTGCGACCCGCGGCGGCTTTATGAGATCTGGGAAGAGACGCGGTTTCCCGGCACGCGATCAAAGGCGTTAAAGTTACTGGCGGAGCGCTATCCGGGTGTTGAAGCGCGGATCGATCCAGGTCCGCACCGGCGGATCTCGAACGAGGGTGACCCCCGGCAACTGATGCTCTTTCCCGAGGCGGGAACGGCCCCCTGACGGCCACAATCGCCTTCTGGCTGTCTCTGCAACCCTCAGACGGAACGCCCGTCAGCGATCAATTTCAGGGCTTTACGCACAAAGCGGAACCCAACAAGAACATTTTTAGAACAAGTACTAGACAAGCCCCGTGAGTCGTGGCATGTTCTTCGTATGTTCACTGGCGCCCTAATCGGTGCCACATCGGGATCTAAGTTGGCGTCTCCCGAACTTCCCTCGCATACCACCCAGGAGAGCCCCCATGCGCACCTACCTCATTTCCTACGACCTCGCGAAGCCAAACCGCAATCAGCACGTCTTGGCGCAAATCATCATGGGCCTTGGCGAAAAGTGGGCCCGTCCGCTCGCCAACACATGGTACGTCACCTCGAACCGCGACGAGACGGAGCTTGAAGCCGATCTGCGCGACATGCTCGACGAGGAAGATGGCCTCTTGATCCAAGCCGTGAAGCGCGAAGCTGTTCTGACCCACACCTCGCTGCGTTGGTTCCGTCAGCGCCGTGCCGGCCTCGATATCCCGGCCGACAGCAACATCATCGCCTTCCCGATGCCCCCGCAGCCGGAGCCGATGGAGCCGGAGCTGCCTTTCGCGGAAGCCTGCTGAGGTTTCGTCCGAGGTTTTTAGGCAACCCCATTTCGAGCGTGCCAATTTCGAGCGTGCCTAGTTTCGAACGTATCGGGCCGGCTTAGTTGGCCCTCACCAGCCGGTCCGGTGCGTTCGAAGTTCGCTTTCTTACTTTCGTCTTTTGGAGCCGGGCCCTTTCAGATCTGCGTCTCCCCACGCAGCCGGTCTTGTCCCAAAGGTCTTGTCCCAAAGGTCTTGTCCCAGATCTTGTCTGAAAGGCTCCGGCTCCCAACTTACGGGTTCGTGCATTCCCGGGTAGCGTTGCGTGCGGCGTAAAGCGTTCCCATTGCCCCTGCTCCTTGCCCCTTGCTGCTCCCCCTTCGCCCCCTCATTCCCCAGTTTCCCCCTCAGGAACGCCCCACATGAAAACCTATCTGGTGCATCACACCCCGAAGTCCGCGACCCAGGACACCTGGACCGTTTCCTTCTCGCTCCCCTACATCGCCTGCGCTTACGCCCGTGCTGGTGATGGTTTTTGGTACGTCAAGACTTGGCTGACAGCTGAACAAATCAAGCAGCGCCTCGCCGTCTTGTTTGACGATGGTGATGAACTGCGCATCCAAGAACTTGGCCGCGACGTCGTGATGTTGAACACACGCATGTCCTGGCTCGATGGCCGTCTCGAGATCGAAGATCCAACAATCGAATCGCTGCTTGAAGGGCCACGCGCCGCTTGGGCTGCATTTCAAGCGATTGTCTCGGATCTCGCGCAGCCGCTGGCCGCTAACCCCGCGGCCGCCACGTCAAGAAATTTGCGAGCAGCTTGAAAAAAAGTCCGTCATCCCGGCGGAGGCCGGGACCCACGACAAGATTGCACGAGGTTCGGTATTGGCGGAGTGCTGAGCTCGTGCAAAGTGTGAGCGTTCAACATGAAGCACACTTGCGTTTATATTCTTGCCAGAGCGCCCGATGGAATTCTCTACATCGGTGTCACAAGCAATATTTATGACCGTATGGCACAGCACGATCAGGGATTGATCGAAGGCTTCACAAAAAGATATGGGGTGAAACTTCTCGTCTACTACGAGTTCTTCGAGACCATGCCGGAAGCAATCCAACGTGAGAAGCGCTTGAAGGAATGGCACCGCGCATGGAAGGTGCGGTTCATCTTGAGCATGAACCCGGAGTGGAAAAATCTATATGATCCGAGAACAGGTGAGATTGCGTTCGGGCCTGTTGATGAAAACCGGGTTCATGGCCGAGTGCGAGAATATTGAACCTTGTCGTGGGTCCCGGCCTTCGCCGGGATGGTGCCCCAAAGTGCAATGCTTATGCTCATTATGACTCTTCTGAGAATAGGTTGTAGAGCGAATCTAGTGTACGTTTGTGCTTGTTATGTTCGATTCGTATTCTCACAAAAGCATTTCGAAAGGAAGTTCACATGACTAATACCAACCTTCATTGATGCTGACCTGTGAGGACCCAATCGCGGGTACCGATGGAAGCGATGCGGCCGGTTTCGGCGATGAGCTTGTTCCAAGCGTCGCAGCACGCATCGCAGATGTCTTTGTATCCTTCGAATACG
>JANOKW010000082.1:0-17869 GCA_031419475.1 Hyphomicrobium sp.
CTATTCTCGTGCCGCATGGTATTGGTCCCCTTCCGTGTCCGATGATGCCGCCAAGCTCTCGAATCACAGAAGAATCAATGCCATGCTCCTTGTCCATCAGAACTCAACCGGACAGCCGTGAGCCATGCTTCGCATAGACGGCGGCCACCCACGACAAGTTTCAACTGTTGTCATTGCGCGGGTATCCTCAGACCGAGCCGCATCGCCAACACCTCGTGCGCTGACCCTTGCCGTGGGTGGCCGCCTGTGATTGCTTCGCAATCATCGCTCGCGCGACGCGGCCATGACGTTGGTGGGGCGGAATCGGCCCGGCAAAATCTCTATGCGGAACTCTCAACGCAATAGTCAGTCTCGCGAAAAAACCCCAACGTCATGGCCGCGAAGGCGGCCACCCACGACAGGCCGCCACATATGTATTGTCTAAGGCAAAACACAGGGCACGCCTCATCGTTGGCACTTCATTCTTGGACGCTTGCCGTGGGTGGCCGCCTGTGATTGCTTCGCTTGCCACCCGAGCACGCATCAAACGACGATTGCGGCACATCTGGTGCCCACCCACCACCTCATAGCCGCGTCATGGCGGAGCCATGCTTCGCATAGACGGCGGCCACCCACGACAACCGTCCGGAGTGGCGCTTTATCGAGTGATCACAATGTTCAGGATCGGCACACACTACCGAGTACGATCTTATTTTGAAGGGCTGATTTCAATCGAAACGCGAAAGCGTTCACCATGGCTGCCACGCCCTACCGCAATTTGTGATGATGTATTGCTGAGTAACCGACTTGGATTTAATCTTCTCGTCAGGTTGTCTTGTTCGTTCCTGAAAATTCAGGTTCACGACATCTGACCGGTTGCCGCTAACACTCTGCAAAAACTCATCTGGTCCGGGTGGTGCATTGTCGGGCACCATCCCAACTTTACAACATTCGGGATTCAGAGACTTAAATTCTTCCACATTTGAGTAGGGAATCTCTTCATTGCGCACCATCTCCCAGTCTACGAAACGATGCTGGCTATGACGACTGATCGTGTGATTGATCGCCGCCGAAATCATTTCATCGCTAGTTAGGCGCCGACCCGTTGACATGCAGTAGCCATAGGCATTTAGCGCCATCACTCCAACTCCGATCACAATCAAGCTGGCTACAATGAGCAAGATGCGACGTTTCATGAGAGCTTATCAGCTTTAAGGGGCTTGAGCCATACCTGCCGCATCAAGTTTCACTCCCCCTTCTTCGGCACAATTTCCCCCGGCGGCTCGGATTTCGGGCGCTTGGGATACGGTCCATCCGAAAACGAATTGAACACCACGTCGGGCGATGACGTGTTGTGCTGCGAGGGCGACAAACGCCCCATCCACACATCGGTCGCGTGCGCCTTTTCAAACTTCAAAATGTTCTCTTCGCGCCATCCCTTCGCCTCGCGTTCGCGCACCGCAATGCGCGCCATATCGTTGTTGAACTCCGTCACATACATCGAGCGCAACATTGCAAACGGACTGCCAGCGATCCCCTTGTCGAACGCGATATCGAGCGCGAGGCGATTGGTATCGGCTTTCGCCATGCGCACCGTGGCACTGCCGCCCTTTTCGAATTCGAGCGTAAAGGTGCGCGTTTTCGGATCGAACACGACTTCCTTGAATTTTACGTGCGGGCGCTCCTCGCGGTCGATCGGACCAACGAGAAACGACGAACCATAGCCTGTGTTGCGCATATTGGGCGGCGTCATCGGGCGCGGGCGCCAGTAGCCATCCTGTGGATAGAGCACGAGCACTTCTTCCGCGCCGTCGGTTCTGAGCAGCCAAACCTGCAGCATGTGCAAGCCCTTCTCGACCCTATCGCCAACACGCACTGTTGCATTCGACGGCCGCCAGAACGCGGGAAACGCATAGCCGACAACCCACATCTCGGTTTCTTCGTAGAGCGTCACTTTTCGAGGTTGCCCGGGCGCCGCGTAGGACGTGTCCGCGCTCATATCGCAGGCCGTCCAATCGGCTTCGAAATTGTCGCGCATCCCGGCCGAGAGATAAACCGGATGCGCCGCTTCGATGCGAAACGAGCGCACATCTTTGTTCGAAAACGCCACCGCGACGTTGTCTTTTTCCGCACACAGCACAGGCTCGGTCTCGTTCTTCACGTCAACGCTCAACCCGTCGAGGGAGGCGGCAAAACCTGATCCCGCCGTGACGAACACTGCAAAAAAAGCGAACAAAAAGGCACCCAACTTCTGCATTCCGGTCTCCAAATCTGTGTTCAAGTTGCAGTATAACCCAAGCCAGCTAGGCGGGCATAACAATCGCCCGAATTTTCTTCGTGACTTAGTCCCAAGATAAACTCCGTCATGCTTTTTGCGTTCACCCAGGGCGATAACGTTAACGTCTGATTTTCTCCGAATGATGCGTTGAATTCGTAGTCCCCAAGGCTCTCCAGGCGCGCGAGCGAACGCAACGCCACATCCCGCGCAATGGTCGTAAATTCGAACGAGAGAGCCGGCACAGCCGTTTTCAGTCCCATGAGAACTTGGTCCTCATAGCCCTCGACGTCGATTTTGATGAAAGCTGGAATGCCATGCGCCGCGATCAGCCGGTCGAGCGTGACGGCGGGTACGCGGATCTCGCTGTCCCAGGTTTGCCCTTCCCATCCGGCCTTGCCGTCTGCGTCCGCGATGAATGTGCGCGAGGCGGTTGAAACCGTCGGATTGGCGGAATTGACATGCAGCGTTACCCACCCAAGTGCCGCACTCGCAGCTGACGGCAGAATGCGCACATTCTCGTCGTGACCGTGGATGAGCCGCAACGCGCGCAGCATCTTGGGTTGCGGCTCAAGCGCGATGACGCGCGCGCCAAGACGGCGGAACGAGGAAATGCGATCGCCCGCGTGCGCGCCGATATCGAGCGCCAGATCGCCAGGTTTAACGAACTGCCGATAGAGCTCGTCCATTGCGGCGCGCGGCGCATCTGGCCCATGATAGAGGCGCAGCGATCGAAACACTCCAGCCAGGGCCGCAGACGTCATAGCTCAACCTTATCTTTTCCCTGCACAGCCGTTATCTCCGCTGGCGTCGCAAAGTCCTCTGGAATACCGGCTATGCCGTATTTGCGCATAAAACGCCCCAGCGCCGGGCTTGCTGTCACAACCGCGAACGGAATGGCCAACACATACCCCGCCGTCAGCGGCAAACTCCAAATCAGAACCGCTGGCGAAATCTGATACAAGGCTGATATCACAATCGCACCGAAGACGGCCTGCGGCCAGAGCGCTCGCGCTGCCTCCCCCCACGACAATCCAGCAGCATCGCGCTGCTGCCCGCTCCACACAATCGATTTTCCAAACAGCAACCCAATCATGAAGATTGATGTCCGAATTGTCGAGACCGCGCCCTGCAAGAACGAGAACACGAGTTCCAGAACTGCGCTTGAAAAAAATCGCAATGCGCCGCCGAAGCGCTGAACTTCTCCCGGCGTCAAAGCAGCATCGATTAAGCCTGCGATCTTCGGCGCCAGATACATCAGCAGAAACGCAACATAGAGCGCCTTCGCCGAGCCAACCGGAAAATCGGCTGTTCCTTGCGCATCCGCTGCCGCGACAGGCAGCAAGGCAATCATGATCGTCCATGCCGGAATGCCAACGAACATCGAAATCGCCCACAACAATTGAAACCGGCTGATCGGCTCTAAACCGGGAAGCCCAAGCAATTTCACATACTGCATATTGCCTTGGCACCAGCGCACATCGCGGCGAATGAATTCCAGAATGTCGGGCGGGGTCTCTTCATAGCTCCCGCCTTCAACCGGCATCACGCGCACTTCGTACCCGGCGCGGCGCATCAGCGTCGCTTCAACTTGATCGTGCGACAAGACATGCCCGCCAAACGGCGGACCACCAGCGAGCACCGGCAACGCACAATGCTCAACGAAAGGTTTAATGCGCACAACCGCGTTGTGCCCCCAATACGGCCCACAATCGCCAACCCACCAAGCTTGCGCAATCGTATAGCTGCGCATCCCCATACGCATGCCGAATTGGAATAGGCGCGCGAACGGCGACGATGACGGCATCCCGACAACGAGGCTCTGTAGAATTCCCAGCTTCGGATACGCCTGCATGATGCGCACGAGTTTGACGATTGCCTCACCTGTCATCAGGCTGTCTGCGTCGAGCGGCAGCATGAGATCAAATTCGCGTTTATAAGTTTCGCAGATGTCGCGCACGTTGCCGGCTTTAAAACCGGTGTTGTCTTGGCGCCTTCGATAAACGATGCGGTCTGCGTCCTTCGCCTCCGCGCGCCACGCCGCAACCGCCGCCGCCTCAACTGCGGCGACGTCAGCCACATTCGTATCGCTCAGAAGAAAATAGCTGAACGCCGCTCCCTCGCCCGTCGCGTCCAGGCTGGCTTTCACGGTTCTCAGTCTTAAAATGGCGCGGTCTGGGTCTTCGTTGCGCAACGTCATCAAAACGGCCGTCTTGACCGCAAGCGGTTCGCGCCTGTCGCCCGCCGCCATGAAGGGCGCCACGTCGGCCATCGGGTCCGTCACGCCGTGCAGCAACCACAGCCCAATCACCGCGTTCCAGAAGCTAAGCACGGACCAAGGCGTCCCCAACACGACACACACAAACAGCACGCCGTCGATCCACGTCCAGCCGCCAGCGCCCAGCACTGATGCAGCCCAGGAAAGCAACCCGATCCACGTCACGAGGTTCAAGACAAGGACAAGAATTCGCCGCCTGTTAAGCGTAGCGTTTGCCTGCAAGCCTGCAGGTGTCGTAAGGCTCATCGCCGACGAAACCTGAGCGCGCTCGCCCGTATCGCTAGTTTCACTCATCTGGCACTCATCGGGGCTTACTTCAGACTCTCAAGGACATTGCGAGGACGTTCGTGGACGCGAAGTCGACACACACACAGCGCCGCAGCTCCGGCCATTTGGTCGTGGCCCGTGCTCTCTGGTACGTCAAGCCCGGCATCGCGGAATTGCGAACCGAACGCTTGGCCGCACCAAGGCCCGGAGAAGCGCGCGTCAAAACTCTTTTCAGCGCGTTGAGCCGCGGCACAGAACGCCTCGTCGCTTATGGACTAGTGCCGCAAAGCGAAGGCGCCATCATGCGCGCGCCGTTGCAAGCAGGTGAGTTCCCCTTCCCCGTCAAATACGGCTATTCAACGACAGGCGTTGTGATTGCGGGATCTGACGACCTCATGGGCCGCCAGGTGTTCTGCTTGCATCCACACCAGGATTATTTTCACGCGGCTGAGGCGATGTTGGTCCCGCTGCCGGACGCTATACCTGCGCAGCGCGCCACACTCGCGGCCAACATGGAAACGGCCCTCAACGCCCATTGGGACGCGGGCACGGGTCCCGGTGACAAAGTTCTCGTCATCGGCGCTGGCATCGTCGGCTTGTTGACGGCGCACCTCTGCAAACGCATTGCTGGATGTCACGTCACCATCACCGACATCGATCCGGACCGCGCGGCGATCGCGCAAAAACTCGGTCTCATCTTCACGCTTCCCTCTGACGCCCCGCGCGACAACAGGATTGTGTTTCACACCTCCGCGACTGCCGCCGGTTTGCAAAGCGCGCTCGACGCCGCCGCCTTTCAAGCCCGCATCATCGAGATGAGCTGGTACGGCACGGCTCCGATCACACTCCATCTTGGCGGCGCCTTTCACTCAAAGCGTTTGCAACTCATCTCGTCGCAAGTCGGGCACGTATCACCCACACGGCGCAGCACCACCACGCATCGCCAAAGGCTGATCCAGGCCCTCGCCCTGCTCGACGACCCCGCACTCGATAACCTTGTTACTGCTGAAGTTGCCTTCGGCGATCTGCCGGGCCAGATACCCGTGCTCCTTGGTCCCATGGGCGGTGCCCTGCCGCCCATCATCCGTTATCCAGACTAGACCCGAGGTCCACTCCCCATGTACTCCGTTGAAGTTCGCAACCGCATCATGATTGCCCATTCGCTGCCCGACCCCTTCTTTGGCCCAGCGCAGAACATGCACGGCGCCACCTTCGTGGTGGACGTGGCCTTCTTTCGTCAAAAGTTAACGGCGCAGAACGTCGTCGTCGATATCGGCGCGGCGCTCGAATGCCTGGATGCCACCCTGAAACCGCTTAGCTACCAAAACCTCGATACTTTACCGCAATTCAAAGGCGTGCTGACGACAACCGAATTTCTCTGCAAGTCTATATTCGATGCTATAGCCACGGCTGCCCGATCCGGCGCTCTGGGTCCGGAGGGCAAGACGCTGGCGAAGATCCGCGTTACACTTTCGGAAACAGATTTAGCGCGCGCGACATTTGAAGGACCGGTCAGTGGCTGAGGCAGTTTTTGCAATCCCCGGCGACCTGCGAAGCCCAACGGGCGGTTACGCATACGACCGGCGTGTGATCGAGCTGCTGCCGCACTTCGGCGTCAATGTTCAGCATGTCAAACTGTCCGCTGCCTTTCCGAACCCCGCGCCAAAAGACATCAAGGACGCCGACCGGCTCATTGCCGCAACGCCGAAGTCGGCAGCACTTCTCGTCGATGGCCTAGCGTTGGGCGCGTTCCCGGCGTCGAGTTTGCCATGTGATGGCCGCCGCCTGATCGCAATCGTGCATCACCCGCTGTTTCTCGAAACCGGATTGCCACACGCCCGCAAGGTCGAACTTAAGGCGAGCGAACGCAATGCGCTCCAGCGCGCAGACCACATTGTTGTGACCAGCCGGACGACAGCCCGCATCTTGGCGGAAGAACTGGGAGCCGATCCGCGCAAGATCACCGTCGCAGAGCCCGGCACCGATCCTGCCGGGCGCGCCACCGGCACGGGATCGCCGCTGCATATCCTCGCGGTCGGCGCCGTCTCGCCGAGAAAGAGTTACGACCATCTTGTCGAGGCGCTGGTGCCTCTACGGGAAATCGATTGGAAACTGACGATCGCCGGCGCTCTTGATCGCCACCCGCAAGCTGCGGAAACGCTGCGCAAAAAAATTGAGAAATCGAAGTTCACGGATCGCATCACGCTGGCCGGAAAGGTTGTGCCAGCGACCCTCGACCGTTACTACGAAAGTGCCGATCTCTTCGTCTCAGCCTCGCTCTTCGAAGGCTATGGCATGGTCATCGCCGAAGCCATGGCGCGCGGCCTCGCCATTGTCACGACGACGGGGGGCGCTGCGGCCGATACAGCCCACCGATCGGCTGCACTCCATGTTCAACCCGGAAATATTGCCGAAATGACCACCGCCCTACGCCGCGCCTTGTCTGATAAGAAGCTGCGCGACAAACTTGCCGACGCCTCGTGGGACCTCGGCCGCACGTTGCCGACATGGCACGAAACGGCGCGCCGCATCGCAGCCGTTGTTTTGGGTCTCAAGCCATGAGCGCTTTTTCAGCCGAGTGGCTTGCCCTGCGCGAGGGCGCCGATGCCCGCGCGCGCAATCACGACATCGTGCAGGCCGTCTCCGCGTGGTTCGCGCTGCGCGACCAAATCTCAGTCGTGGACCTTGGCTCGGGCACCGGCGCCAACTTGCGCGCTGTGGCGCCGCTTCTACCCGCGCGTCAACGCTGGCAACTTGTCGACAAAGACGAAGCGCTATTTGCCGCCGCTAAAATTGCACTACGCAAGTGGGCTGACAAGTCAGAGATGGCTGGCGATACCTTGAAGCTGACCAAGGGCATCGCTGAAATCGAAGTCCACTTCCAAATAGCCGACCTCGCCCGCGATCTCGACAGCGTGCTTATTGCAAAGTCTGATCTGGTCACGGCATCAGCCTTTTTCGATCTCGTATCTTCGGATTTCATTCGTGCGCTCGTGCGCCAGGTCGCGAACACAAGGTCGGCGCTTTATGCGACGCTCACCTACAACGGTGTGCAGCGCTGGAGCCCGCACCGGCCATCCGACAGCCAGATGGCGGCGGCATTCAATCGTCATCAAATGACCGACAAGGGCTTTGGTCCAGCCGCCGGGCCAACCGCTGCGGGCCTTCTTGCCGATCAGCTCCGTCTTGAAGACTATACCGTAATGGAGGGCGAGAGCCCGTGGTTGCTCGGTCAAAACGACCGCTCTCTTTTGGAAGAGCTTCAGCGCGGGCATGCGCTTGCGGTACTCGAGACGAAGGCGCTGGACGACAAGGCGGTTGAGACGTGGATCAAAGTCATCCGTGCAGCAGCCGAGGTCGGCCACACCGACGTTTTCGCGACACCTGTTTAGTCGCCCTCTCCCCATCGCAATAAGACGATGGGGAAAGGGGACACTTAAACCGTCCGCTTCGGCAGCATCCGCTCGACCAGGCGATCCTTGCGGATTAGCTTGTGGTAGATTGCGGCCCCAATGTGCACAGCGATCAGCGCCAGAAGAGCGAACGCCAATGCTCCATGAAGTTCGAAAACCGTCTCGGAATACTTCTCGTCCTTTGCGGTCAGCGCAACAAGCGGGAGGCCGAAGACGCTGAGCGCGCCGTAGTACGACGTCCCGACGTACCCGGCGAGCGGAACGGCGATGAGCAAAGCGTAAATCGACCAGTGGGTCAGATGCGACACGCCCACAAGTGCCGGCGGCAGTGACGCATCTGCGGCTGGCGCACCATTACGCAAGCGATAGATCAGCCGCGCGATGACAAGCGTCAGAATGGTGATGCCAATGGTTTTGTGGAAGTCGTAGAGAAATGCGGTCAAGCCATCAAACAGACCGGTCTTGGTGGCGCCTTCCGCATCGACATACGTCAACTCATAACCGCGATAGGTCATGTACAGCCCGACGGGAATTTGAATGAGCACGAGGAAGGCCGTCAGCCAGTGATAAAGCCGGGCCCGCGGCGAATAGACTGCGATCCCGGAAGCGTAATCCTTGGCCATGATCGTTACCCCTGTGATTTCTGCCTCAGATCACAATCGAACACCACGTCGCCGCCGTCAAGAACATGAACGCGCGTTACGGGCCGTCGTGCTTCCTCAAGGCCCCGGATTGGCAAAAGTGACAATCCTGAAATGCCCGAACCCAAAATCACCGGAGCGACGAGCACGTGCAGGCGATCGACAGCGCCGGCATCGATAAAGGCCGACACCGTTTTGGCGCCGCCCTCAATCAGAATTTTTCTCAAACCCAGTGCAAAGAGGGCCTTGACGATTGCGCCGGGCGGCATGTGCCCATGTTCGCGCGGCACGATTACCGTCTCCGTGCCGTCAGGTCCGACGCCCGCATCGGCGCGCACGATGAAACACCGCGTACCGTCGCGCGCAAAACATTTGGCCGCATGTTTGACACGCCCATTCGGATCGATGACGACGCGAGCCGGATGAGGCCCGCGTACGCGGCGCACAGTCAGTAAGGGATCGTCTCCTTCAACTGTCCCGGCGCCGACGACCACGGCATCGACGTTGGCGCGCAAGTTATGCAGGTGGTCGAGTGCCGCACTGCCGTTAATCCACCGGCTTGCACCCGAGGGCGTCGCGATACGGCCGTCAAGAGATTGACCGAGTTGGGCGATAACAAACGGCTTATCAACTGCCGCCGCGAGCATAGGCTCAATCAACGAATTTGGCAGGTGTGCTGGAAATGCGCCGCGATGAACCGGCATAGTTGAACTGATCGCCTATCATGAGTTGACTACTACTCCATGAGCTTAACACAGCAGGGACGGTTTTGCTCCGCTTGCACCTGCCAAATAAACCGGTATTGCCGCCGGTATTGCCAATGTGCGACGAAACGGACCACCCCTGCTTCTCCAACGCACATGGCTGAAACTAACTGGTTTGCGCTTTAATGTTGTTCTCTCATCCTTTGCAAAAGGCCTACATCATCACGAACAGAATGCCACATTTCGATGATCATTGATCCGATGACCACTGAACCCGACGCCGCGCAAAATATGACGCTCCCTGAAATTTACAAGCGTGCGCTGGCCATGCTCGCGCCCGAAAAATGGCTGGCGATCGCGCTGGCCTCGGCCGGCATCGTCATCGCGGCCATTCAGCTGGCAGAGCCTATTCTCTTCGGCCGCGTGGTCGATGCCCTGGCGAAAGGCGAGGGCGCATTTCCCATAATCGCACTTTGGGCAGCACTCGGCATCTTCGGCATTCTCGCCGGTATCGTCGTTGCAACCTACTCTGATCGTCTCGCGCACCGCCGCCGCCGCGCGGTGCTGGGCGATGTCTTCGAGCGCGCCATGACGCTGCCCCAGAGCTATCACTCCGCGCGCGGGTCCGGTGCCGTTATTCGCAACATCTTGTCCGGCACGACTTCTCTGTTCTGGCTCTGGCTTGGCGCCATGCGCGATCAATTGACGGCCTTGTTCGGGATTATCCTGCTGGCCCCAGCGGCACTCAGCATGGATTACCGCATGGCGTTGATCTTGCTGACGCTCGCTGCGTTTTACACAGTCATCAACGTCATCGTCATGCGCCGGACCGCGATCGGCCAAGCCGAGGTCGAAAACATCGAATACGCCGTCTCGGGCCGCGTCGGAGATGTCATCTCCAATGTATCTGTCGTTCAGGCCTATGGCCGCATTGGCGCCGAAGTCCAATCCATGGGCACCCTGACGCGCGATCTCCTCTCCGCACAATATCCCGTGCTCACGTGGTGGGGTATTCTGGCGGTTCTCCAACGCTCGGCGGCAACTCTGACCATGGTCGCCGTGTTCGCGGCCGGCGCCGTGCTCTCAGCTCGCGGCGAACTGACAGTTGGTCAAATCGTTTCGTTTGTGGCCTTCGCCGGATTGCTTATCGGCAAGCTCGACCAGCTCTGTGGCTTCGCCGTCCGCATCCATCAGCAGGGTCCGGCGCTGCGCAATTTGTTCGCGCTTATGGACGAAGCGTTGGCAGTCGCTGAAAAACCTGGCGCTGTGCCACTCGCCTCTACGAACGGCAACGTCGAATTCGACGCCGTCAGCTTTCACTACGACAATGGTCCGCAGGGGGTTGACGCCATCTCGTTTGCCGCCAACGCAGGGCAGACGATTGCCCTCACAGGACCAACGGGCTCGGGAAAGTCTACAACGATTGCGCTTCTGCAACGCTTCCGCGCGCCCGATGAGGGGAAGATTCTCATCGATGGGCAGGATATTGCCTGTGTGACGATGGCCTCACTGCGCAGCGCCATCTCGATCGTGTTCCAGGATGTTGGGCTTTTCAATCGCTCGATTGCCGAGAACATCCGCATCGGCAAACCGGAGGCGACCGACGCGCAAGTGGCACACGCGGCGAAACTTGCCGAAGCCCATGACTTTATTTCGGCTAAGCCCGGGGCATACGGCTTCGTCATAGGCGAACGCGGCGCGTCTCTATCGGGGGGCGAACGCCAGCGCATCGCCATCGCGCGCGCTATTTTGAAGGACGCGCCGATCCTCATTCTCGATGAAGCGACAAGCGCGCTCGATGCGGAAACCGAAGCCAAGATCAAGCGGGCGCTGGATACGCTGCGTAAGGGCCGTACCACGTTCGTCATCGCGCACCGGCTTTCGACGGTTGCCGATGCCGATCAGATCATCGTTCTCGATCACGGAAAAATCGTCGAGCGCGGGCGCTTTACAGAGCTTGCCAACGGCAAAGGCCTATTCGCGCGCCTTGTCGCCGAGGGCGGATTCACAATTCCAAAAACCACGGGAGACGCTGAACTCACTGCGGAAGAGAAGGCGGAGCAGATAGCCGAAAGCACCAAAGCCGAAAGCTCGAACGCTGCCAGCTAAACCTAGGGCGGCTTAAATCTTGTGCGACATGCGCTGACGCTTAGTTTCGAGATAGCGCTTATTGTGCGGATTTGGCTTGATGACGATTGGCAAGCGCTCAACCACACGAATGCCCAGCGCCTTCAGTGCCTGTTCTTTAGCAGGGTTGTTCGACAACAATTTGATATCGGACATGCCGAGCTGAGAGAGAATGCGCGCCGTCAGGGCATAGTCGCGGCTGTCAATCGGGGCGCCGACTTCGATATTGGCTTCGATCGTGTCGAGACCTTGATCCTGCAAGGCATAAGCCTGGATCTTCTTGAACAGACCAATGCCGCGACCCTCGTGATAGGGCACGTAGACGATAACGCCGAGGGGGGTCTCTGAGATGGTCTTCAGCGCGGCCTGAAGCTGCTGATAGCAGTCGCAGCGCAGCGAATGGAAGATATCGCCGGTGACACAGCCCGAGTGCACGCGCACGACCGGCACGGCGTCCTTGGCGGCAGCGGCTGAACGATGCACAAGTACAAGCGCCTGCTCTTCGGGCGTCTCGCCCTGGTAGGCGTGCGCTTCCAGCGTCAACTCGTGGCCATCGAGTTCGATCGGCAGAATTGTTTGTACCGACCAATCCATGTCCAGTTTGACCGAGTCCAGCTTGACTGATTTGAGTGCGCCGGATTTCATGGCGTCTCCTAGTTTCATACCAGCCATATGCCTCAAGTGAAGGGCGAAGGCAAAGGGTACTGGGGGTGAACAAAAAAAGAGATAGGCAGCAGACCACGAACAACAATAGCCCTCGACGCCCAATCCAGATCACTTAACAATAACAAATGGTCAGCTTCGTGACCTCCGGAGGCTCGGATTGCACGCCGCCGGTTGGTCAAGCGCCCACTCTCTGCTATCGCTCACTGACGTCGCATTCTGGAAACGTGCCTTGCCCCTCCTTCTCACGGCCCTTGCTGCTGCCGCCGTTTCCGCGCTTTTAACGCGCGCAATGATCCCGTGGCTACAGGCACGCGGCGCAGTGGCCGTTGAGAACGACCGGACGATGCATTCAGGCGTTGTCCCGAAGGGTGGCGGATTGCCGCTACTAATATCCGTTATCGCGGTGACGAGCGCAATTCACCCGCTGACGGCGCTGGCGCCGCCCCTCCTCGCTGCGCTCGTCGCCCTCGCCGCCCTCTCCTGGCGCGACGATGTGAGCCCCCTCCCCGCTGCGGTCCGCTTTCCGGTGCATCTTGGTGCGGCGGCCCTGTTCGTCATGAGCCTGCCAGCGGACGCCACAGTGTTCCAAGGGTGGCTGCCATTTGCGCTGGACCGGGCGCTCACCATTCTCGCACTCACGTGGATGATGAACCTCTATAACTTCATGGACGGCATCAACGGCATCGCTGGCGCTGAGACGGTTGCCATCGCCGGGGGATACTTGCTCATTGGCACGACAGCGGCGACGGCGCTCTCCTACCTGCCGTTGGCGGCTGCACTGGCCGGGGCAAGTGCCGGATTTCTTGTTTGGAACTGCCGCGAGAAGGCGCTGCTTTTCTTGGGCGACGTGGGCAGTGTGCCGCTGGGATTTCTGGCGGGCGCGTTGATGATTGATCTCGCCATCGAGGGCTATTGGGCCGCCGCCCTGATCCTACCCTCGTATTTTCTTGCCGACGCAACGATCACGCTGCTGCGGCGGCTGATGCGCGGAGAGAAAGTTTCGCAAGCGCACAAGTCGCATTTCTATCAACGCGCGGCGCAGGGCTATGGCTGGCATCTCCCCGTCGTCGCATGGATCAGTTACGCCAACCTGCTGATCGTCTACTGGGCCGTCGAATTCCAAAGCGCCGCCGAGATGTGGCTAGCGCTCGCCCTCACTGCAGTTATCCTCGTGCCGCTGTTGATCTTGTTTGATCGGGTCGGGAAATCCGGGTCGTTGGGCAAGGGACCGTAGTCATCATCAACGAGCCCGAATGAACGCCAATCACGGTTTGCGTTCGATCGACAAACCTTGCACGCCGCCTGGCGACAGTAACGGCCGCTGGCTTGAAAGCCTGCCTGAATTAACGCCATACCAACCGATCTCGCCCGAGAACCGGCCATATTCAATCTTCGGACAACGATTCATCACGACTTGCAGACCTGCCGACTCGGCTTCAGCAGCGGCCACGTCGTTTCTTACTCCAAGCTGCATCCAAATGACCTTGATGCCAAGCGCGTCTTTGAGTGCGATTGCCTCCCGCGTAATGCCGAGGGTGGCTTCCGAGTTGCGAAAGATATCAACCGCGTCGACTGGCGCTGGCACATCAGCGAGGCGCGCATAGGTTTTTCGCCCAAGCAAATCTTGGCCAGCCAACCCAGGGTTCACAGGATGAACGCCATAGCCTTTTGACAGAAGATATTTGACGACAATGTAACTCGGGCGCGCAGGATTGGCGCTGGCACCAACGGCCGCGAACATGCGCACGCCCGACAATATCCCGGCGATGTAGGCGTCATCGTAGGTGTCGTGATTCATGCCCTGAAACCGGCCTTTGCGCCGGGCAGAACGACCCGGCCATCTTCGCTCAACGGCCAAAACGGATTATGCGTCACTTCCCAGAGATGACCATCTGGCTCTGAAAAATATCCAGAATATCCGCCCCAAAAAACTTTCTGACCTGGTTTCAAAAGCGTCGCGCCTGCGGCTACGGCTTGCGCGAGCACTTGATCGACCTCCGCGTCGCTGCGCACATTGTGGGCCAGCGCAACACCTGAAAAGCCTGCGGTTATATTGGCAACATGCGCGTCTTCCGCCAACGCAGCTCTGCCGAAAAGGGCGAGGACAACGCCACCCGCATCGAAAAAAGTTACAGACGTATTGCTATCGGACGACGCCCTGAAGCCGAGTGTTTCGTAAAACGCCCGGGCCCGCGCCACGTCGGCAACGCCAAGCGTTACAAGGGAGAGGCGCGGCTGCATTCCTCACGCATCCTTCCAATCGGGCGAGCGCTTCTCCAAAAACGCACCGATGCCTTCGGGCGCATTCTCATCCATCATGTTCATAACCATGATGCCCGCCGCATAATTGTAGGCCTCCTCAAGAGGCATTTCGAGTTGGCGGTAGAATGCTGCTTTACCGAACGAAACCGTCGCCTTGGACTTCGACGCTATTTTGCGCGCCATAGCGAGCGCTTCGCCCAACACTTCAGGCGCCGCAACGGCGCGATTGATCAATCCAAATTTCTCGGCCTCATTCGCTGAAATAGCTTCGCCCGTCAGCAGCATTTCCATGGCGTGTTTGCGTGAAACGTTGCGCGACAGCGCCACCATCGGCGACGAACAAAAGAGTCCTATTTGAACGCCGGGTGTCGCAAAGCTGGCTTCTTCGGCCGCAACAGCAAGATCACACGAGGCGACGAGCTGACAGCCCGCCGCCGTTGCCAAACCTTGCACGGCGGCAATGACGGGCTTTGGGGAGTTGACAATCGCCTGCATCATGCGCGCGCACGCCGTCATCGTTTCCGCGAAGAACGCGCGTCCGCCGTCTGCGTCAGCGCGGTGCGCTGTCATTTCCTTCAAGTCGTGACCGGCGCAGAAAACGGGACCGTTTCCTGTCAACACGATCGCGGCAACAGAAGGATCGTTTTTCAGCGTGTCAAGCGTGCGCGTCAGCTCACCGATGAGCGACAACCTGAGCGCATTACGCGCGGCCGGCCGATTGAGTGTGAGCACTGCAATGCCTGGCTCGGGCCGCACTAGAATTAAATCGGCCGCGACCATGTTCGCTTCAGGATTTTTCTCCTGCATGGTCGCGGCCGTTCTCTTTAAGTTCGTTATAATGGGCTTACTGCAGCGCCTTCTCGATTTCGGCGCGATGCGTTTTAACGACATCGATGTTTTCTTTGTTCTGCAGCGGCGGCGTGGTCTTGATGGCTTCTGTCAGCTCATCGACAAGTTGTTTCTTGTCGGCCTCGGGAATGCTCTCGTCCTTCTTCACGTCCTCAAGCTCTTTCTGCAGCGCTTCAACCGGATCGACAAAATTACCTGTCTGCGTATCGAGCCCGGCCATGACGATCGAGATGTTGGCGGCGACGTCGTCGAGTTCAGCGAAGTCATTAAAGCCATGCTTCTTGGCAATGCCTTCCAATTCCGCTTGTAGTGCCGGGTCAGGCTTTTCGCCGGCCGACTGTATCTTCGACGCGATGGCTGCAAGGTCACCCTGCGCCGCGATGAAGCTCTTCACTTGCGCGTCCGACAATTTCATCTGCTTGACTTCTTGGGCCGATGCGCTCGCGACGGCCAAGCCGCAGACCAGCATCAGCGTTACGAACAATCGTTGAATACGATCCAGAATAACCGGCATTGAACCTTCCTCCTCAATCAGCCTCAGGCCCGCGCGAAGCGGGATCACTCGCAACCGACGTCACACGCCAACTGCGTCTACATTAAGAAACGAATGTGCCACCCTCGTTTCAGTCGCACATCAAAATCATGATTTGCCCGCAGTTGCACGAGCTACGTCAACGGTAATGGCCGATACGAACACGCCGCAACTTGGGTGGTATTATACTTAACGTACCCAAATTTGTTCGTTATATTACGGGCAGATAGGAGACGATCATGTCGATTTTGAGCGCCGATTACTTCCATGATGAGGCCAAAGCCTACGAATTTATCGAGGCGCGCGTCTGGAATCAGGGCCCGGTATGCCCCCATTGCAAGGCTCGGGACCGGATTTCGAAGATGAAGGGTATGTCCACCCAGATCGGCACTTACAAGTGCTACCATTGCCGGAAGCCCTTCACCGTCAAGGTCGGGACCATTTTTGAATCGAGCCAAATTCCCCTGCGTCTTTGGCTTCAAGCGATCTTTCTGCTGTCATCCAGCAAGAAGGGTATCAGCTCGAACCAGCTTCACCGGACCTTAGGCATTACTCTCAAATCGGCTTGGTTCATGTCGCATCGCATTCGCGAAGCCATGCGCACTGGCGGCCTTGGCACCATGGGCAGCGGTGGCGGCATTGTCGAAATCGACGAGACCTTCATCGGTTACAAGGGCGACAAGATGCAAACCCGCAAGGGCTACGCCCACCGCAACGCGGTTCTGACCCTTGTCAACCGTGGCGGCGAGGCCCGTAGCTTCCATGTTGAAACTGCCAACCAGGACAACATCATGCCCATCGTGCGCGCCAACCTTGCGCAAGAAGCCAAGGTAGTGACCGATGACGCCGGTCACTACCGCAACTTGGATAAGGAATTCGAACACGCCTTCGTCAATCACTCCGCTGGCCAGTATGGCCGGGGCGAAATCCACACCAACACCGTCGAAGGCTACTACTCAATCTTCAAGCGCGGTATGAAAGGCATCTATCAACACTGCTCGGAAAAGCACCTGCACCGCTATTTGGCAGAGTACGATTTCCGCTATAGTCAGCGCGTGAAGTTAGGCGTAAACGACGAACAGCGCGCGGAACGCGCGTTGAAGGGTATCGTCGGAAAGCGTTTGACCTATCGTGTCGTTGATCGCGCCGCGAAAACCTAAAAATGACTCAAAATCAGGGACTTAGATAAGTCCCTGATTCTTGTGGATAAATCAATTGACTTTCTCTAGACGTTCCATTAATGTTCTATGGCTGGTGTGAAACGCTGGAAACACTCGAAGCTGCGCGAAAGTGTGGCTCCCGGAACGGATGGTGGCCCGCTGGATGGCTACCTAAAACCCTCCGGCAGAATCGGGCCAGGGCGCACCAGCTTTTCATCTCCGTATCCGAACATGCGAAATAGTCTTTCCTGTTCTGGATTGAGCTTTGCCTCCCACAGATTCCAAGGCAAGCCTGTTACGCCATAGCCTGCGATGCGGCGCACACCGCCAGTTCTGGCAATACGAGGTGCGATATTGTAAACAAATCGCCGGTCGCACTTGCCGAAGCGTTTTTCGTCAACCGCCCGCGAGAATGCGCCAGTTACTAGATCCGCCAATTGAAGACCGGCAACATTCGCAGCTGGTGCCGCGGTCACTAAGTTGGTCTCTACAATTGAGTGCCGGAGATACACGGGCAGCGTGCCCGTTTTTGCAATTTGGTTTTGCCGGTCCGTCTCGATGTAGTCTTTAAACTCATCTAGGGAACCTCTGAGCAACGCTTGTGTTTGACGATTGGCGGGCTGTGGCGATGTTTTTTCGTCAGCGGCAGGCGTTTTTGCTCCGGCACGCACGCTCGCAGGGAAGCTTTCGCCTCCTCCGGCCTCACGCGGGCGCGA
>JANOKW010000083.1:0-2934 GCA_031419475.1 Hyphomicrobium sp.
GCCAAATCCAGCACACTCATCGGCAAGCACCGCCGCGCCAGGAAAGCGCTGGCTTCACTCGGCGGGGGATGCGAATGAATGAGTCAGAACACTAGCGAGGAGGAGTTCGAGCCTGCCCCAACATCTTCCCCCGCGCCACTACTTCTCCGTGACGATCACCGTTCCACCCGCTTGGGCTTCCCATTCGCCGCGGTGTAGCGACATGCCAATGAACGAAATCTGGTCGGGCTTGATCTGGAATTTGTAGGAGTCGAGCGCGAGCAGAGACGGGTCGGAGACTTCGTATCCCTTGATCGTCACGAGGCCCTTGCGGCGATTAAACTGGCCCGAGACATACTCGATGCCGGTGGCGCCGATGCGGCCGGCCAGATGCGATTTAGGCGGCGTGGCTTTGAGTTCCCAGCTGATCCTTCCCTCGGCTTGACCGGTTTCGGCCGCATCGAGCTGCATGGCGAAGGCATAGTGGAAGCCGTCGCGCGATTTCCAATCACCCTGCCACGTGCTTTCAAGTTGCGATGGCGGCGCGGTCCAGCGATGCCACAAGCGGCCGGCGCCGTCGATGGCGCCTTCGGCGTTGGCGAAGACGACGAACAGACTGCCGACTGCACCGATGATGGCGACGGGATTGCGAATGAGACGCGACACCCAGCTTCTAGGATCAGCGGCCATGTCTTGATCTGCGCGATCTCGCGATTGCGCCCCCACGCTTCTCTGCAGCGGCACGCGCCGCCACAGGCTCCATTCCGTTATCACGAAGCGCGGCCAAAGTCATGTGGCCGGAGGGCTACTCCGCAGCGATGGGTTTCAACTCATAAACGCGGGCAAGTTTTGCAGCGGAGGCAAGATCGCCGTTGCGGAGCGCGATGCGGACGTTCTCTATAGCTGCCTTCGCTTCGTCAGACGGAACAAGCATCGGAATGTGGGGCACTAGCTCGCGGCCGCTGTCGATCATTTTCATATCGACGATGGCGAGGTAGTCGCCTTCACGGACGTATTCCTTGTTTACTTGCGCCTCCGAATTGTTTTTGCGATAGTCTTTGTTTCGTGCCCCCCTTTGCTGAGTGGCGATGCTGGCGTGATAGCCTCTCCCCTTGGGGAGAGGCCGGCGCGGCCTGTGTACTTTTAGTACTAGCTGCGCCCTCAATTTCCGCGCCGGGTGAGGGGGAGGGTATTTCATCAATCCCTCGGCACGCCCCCTCACCCTAACCCTCTCCCCAAGGGGAGAGGGAGTCTCACTCCGCCGCTTGCTTCTTGCCGTTTCCACCAGCTTTCGCGGGCTTCGCAGATGCCGCGGGCCGCTTTTCTTGCGCGGCTCTTTCCTTGCGGGCCTCCGGCACGACGCCACGACGCGCGAGAAGATCGCGCAAATACTTCCCCGTATAACTCTCCTTGCACTTAGCCACGTCCTCGGGCGAGCCCTCAGCCACAATACGCCCGCCGCCGTCGCCGCCTTCGGGGCCGAGGTCGATGATCCAATCCGCCGTCTTGATCACTTCCAGATTGTGCTCGATGACGACGACGGTGTTGCCCGCGTCCGCCAGCTCGTGCAGCACCTCCAACAATTTCGCCACGTCGTGGAAATGCAGGCCCGTGGTCGGCTCGTCCAGAATGTACAAGGTGCGGCCAGTGGCGCGGCGGCTCAACTCTTTCGACAGCTTGATACGTTGCGCTTCGCCGCCGGAAAGCGTCGTTGCCTGCTGGCCGATGTGAATATAGCCGAGGCCAACGCGCGCCAAAGTTTCGAGCTTGTCGCGGATCGACGGCACAGCCTTGAAGAAGTCCGCGCCTTCCTCGACCGTCATGTCGAGCACGTCGGCGATCGATTTGTCCTTGAACAGCACCTGCAGCGTTTCGCGATTGTAGCGCTTGCCCTTGCATTCTTCGCACGTCACGTAAACGTCAGGCAGGAAGTGCATCTCGATTTTAAGAACGCCGTCGCCCTGGCACTTTTCGCACCTGCCGCCTTTGACGTTGAACGAAAAGCGGCCCGGCTCGTAGCCGCGCGTTTTGGATTCAGGCAAGCCTGCAAACCACTCGCGCATGGGCGTGAAGGCGCCCGTGTACGTCGCCGGGTTCGAGCGCGGTGTGCGCCCGATCGGCGACTGGTCGATGTCGATGATCTTGTCGAAAAATTCTATGCCCGTGATCTTGTCGTGTTCGCCCGGGTGCTCTTTGGCGTTGTTCAATTTGCGCGCCACGGCTTTGTAGAGCGTGTCGATGAGGAGCGAGGATTTGCCGCCGCCAGAAACGCCCGTGATGCACGTGAAGAGGCCCACGGGGATCGACGCCGTGACATTCTGCAAATTGTTCGAGCGCGCGCCATAGACGGAGAGCGCTTTGCCTTTTTCAGCAACGCGGCGGTTGCGCGGGATAGAGACTTGGCGCCGCCCGCTGAGATAATCGCCGGTGAGACTTGCAGGAGTCGCCATGATATCTTCGGGCGACCCTTGCGCTACAATCTCGCCGCCGTGAATGCCAGCGCCCGGTCCGATATCGACGACGTGGTCGGCCGTCATAATCGCGTCTTCGTCATGCTCGACGACGATGACGGTATTGCCGATGTCGCGCAGATGGCGCAGCGTTTCCAGAAGCCTGGCGTTGTCACGCTGATGCAACCCGATCGAGGGCTCGTCGAGCACGTAGAGCACGCCCGTCAACCCAGAGCCGATTTGAGAGGCGAGGCGAATGCGCTGCGATTCCCCGCCGCTTAATGTAGATGAGGCGCGCGAGAGCGTCAGATATTCGAGCCCGACATCGTTCAAGAATTTTAAGCGGTCGCGGATCTCTTTCAAAATGCGCGTCGCAATCTCGGTCTGCTGTTTGGTGAAGGTCTTCGGCACCTCGCCGAACCAGATGTTCGCCGCCTTGATCGAGAGGTCACCAACTTCGCCGATGTGCTTAGCCCCAATTTTCACAGCGAGCGTTTGCGGCTTC
>JANOKW010000084.1:0-1940 GCA_031419475.1 Hyphomicrobium sp.
GTCAAACCACTCAATTGGATTTTTCGCCGCTTTCTCGCGATTGCACTTGGGGCAGGATAGAACCATGTTGTCAATCGTATCTGGGCCACCTCTACTTTTTGGAATAATATGCTCCCACTGTAGTGACCCTGTCGTTCCGCAATAAGCGCAAAACCCGCCGCTTTGAACTAATTTCTTGTTTTCACGGAGAATGGACGAAGCCGAAATTCTTCCGTCTTTCAGTTTTTTGAAAGTAAGCGCAACGAATGACCAATAGTCTCTTGTCGTTCGATCGGCTGGCGCGAGAGTAGCTCTATCTTCAACTGCTTGATCAGCGATGAGTTTTGCATACTCATACATGATCGTCTCAAAGACGTTGGCTAGGCGAACTGGCATTTGTCCTTCATTATGAGTTGCGGAAGCGCTGATTATTGATGCCTAATCTCTGAAAATTTGTCGTAATTTTTCGCGAAATTCATTTAACGAACAGTGACGTTCACGCTACGTACCATTCCGGACTTATCCCAGTCGGCGCTGTCCATAGAGATGAATGCAACCTTTACATTTGGATTTCGTTTCTTGAACTCTGGCGTAAGGTCAGCCTGAGCCTCATTGAACTCGATGAACACTTCGTCATCACCCAATCGTTTGATGCGGTAGAAGGTCAACCCACCCGGGAAGGTTAGTTTGGTGCTGTCCGCGAGTCCGTTCAGTTGGCGTTTGAGGTCTGCGACCGTCATAGTGATTTCGCTCATTTATTACCTTTCTCTTCTCGTTGGTGAAGTGGTTCGGTTGCAGCGCTTGGTCTTGCGTGAAATTTGTACTTGCAAGATTTTTCTGCGGGCGGTCTCATAAGCGCTAAGCTTATTCCAGATTAGAAACCTGCCTCAGCATGCGATCTGACGACGGTTTCCTTCGCTGGTTTGCTGAGCGCCACGTCGACGATGAGCCGTGCAACAAGGCCACGCAGATCGAAGCGCTGGTTGAAGCGATAGGCGAAGGCGGCCAGGTAATGCGCAGCCTACTTGCGGCAATTCAGCGAAAGGCCGCGGCATCAGGTCTTGCGTCTTGCCTCCAACGGTCCGGGGGCACGAGGGTCAGGTCTTGCTTCGCGCGATCACGAGGGTCCGATCACGAGGGCCAGCTCTTGCCTCTTGCCTATCACCCGGTCGCGAGGGCGATCACCCGAGTCCGACCCATACGACCAATCGACCTTTTTACAAGGCGATTGATCGTGTGATTTACAATGCGGTTCGCGCTCAATCGGATGCTCGCATGACTCGAATCACAGCCAACGACTTGAAGACCCGAGGCATCGCCGCGATTGAAGCCTCGCTTGCTGGCGGGCGCACCGAGGCGATGATCTCGGTGCGTGGAGCGGACCGCTTTGTGGTGATGGAGCTGGCGCAGTACCAGCACTTGCGTGAATGCGAGCTGGAGGCGGCGTTGGCGGAAAGCCGCGCGGACATCGTCGCCGGGCGGTACGTGGTGGAGTCACCGGCCGAGCACGTGCGACGGGTGCAGGCGTTGGTGGCTGGTGAAGCCACAACCGAAGCCGCCGGCAACACCAAACGCGGCATGTCTCCCGGCAACGCATTGGTGTCCCCAACGACGCCCGCGGCGGGTTTGCGCCGACCGGCATCCAAAGCGTCGGGCATGGCCCCCGAACCTGCTGCCAAACCCATCACCAAACCCAATACCAAACGTCAGAGCCGCTGATCGTCAGCCGCCCGCCATCGCGCACGGCCATGCCCTGCAAGATCATCTTCACGGACCGCTACACGCGCGCTGCCGCGCGATTTCTGAAGCGCCACCCAGAGATGGCGCGCGCTTACGAAAAGACCTTGGAGCTGTTGATGCTCAACCCGCACCACCCGTCCCTGCGCTTGCATGCGCTGACGGGTCGGCTGGCGGGTGTGCATTCGGTTTCGATCAATCTGTCGTACCGGATCACACTGCAC
>JANOKW010000085.1:0-3716 GCA_031419475.1 Hyphomicrobium sp.
TAAAGTCGTCTCGAAGCTCAACCGCCGCTGCCATCCTGTTCTCCGCCCGAATCAGTTGCCCGATCCGAGACGGAATCACAGGATGACTCCCGAGGGAACCCCCGGCGCCACAAGAGTCAGCCTCAAGGAAGGTTGGTATAAACTCACGCCAACGCTAAAACGAGCTGCGACAATGGCAGGCACGATAGCGCGACTTTCTTAAGCGATCATGCTGGCGGACGCACACACATCGAAATCGCTAATCCAGATCTTCGACCACCGCGCCGTTGCCGCCTTTGATGCGCGCCGAAAGGGCCGCTTCAATGAAGGAATCGATGTCGCCGTCGAGAACGGCGGCTGGGTTACTCGAAGATGAACCCGTCCGCAGGTCCTTTACCAACTGGTAAGGCTGCAGCACATACGAGCGGATTTGGTGTCCCCAGCCGATGTCGGTTTTCGCGGCCTGATCGGCGCTCGCCTTTTCTTCCCGGCGTTTCAATTCCATCTCATACAACCGGGCTTTCAGCCGTCTGTAAGCGATGTCCTTGTTTTGATGCTGTGAGCGCTGCTCTTGCGCGAAGATGACAATGCCCGACGGCCTGTGCACGAGACGCACGGCCGATTCCGTCCGGTTGACGTGCTGACCGCCAGCGCCCGACGAGCGCGCGAACGAAATGTCGACGTCTGCCGGATTGATATCGACGTCTATCGTATCGTCAATCACCGGATAGACCGTCACAGACGCGAAACTCGTGTGGCGCCGCGCATTTGAATCGTAGGGTGAAATGCGCACCAAGCGATGCACGCCCGATTCCGTCTTGAGCCAACCGAAGGCATTCTCGCCTTCGATCTCGATCGTTGCCGACTTGATGCCCGCTTCTTCGCCCGGACTTTCATCGATCAGTTTGACCTTGTAGCCGCGCCGCTCGGCCCACCGCATGTACATGCGCGCGAGCATCGACGCCCAATCCTGGCTTTCCGTGCCGCCAGCACCGGCATGCACTTCAAGATAAGTATTCATGCCGTCGGCTTCACCCGACAACAGCGCTTCAACGGACCGGCGCTGTGCTTCCGCATCGAGGCGCTTCAGCACCGTCTCGCCTTCGCTAACGCTTGCCGCGTCGTTTTCGGCTTCGCCGAGTTCGATCAAGGTCAGCGCGTCGTCAAGATCGCGTTCGAGTTTTTTGAGATCCGTGACTGTGCGCTCGAGCGACTGGCGCTGTCGCATCACTTTCTGCGCGGCCTGAGGATCGTTCCAAAGGCTTGGATCCTCCGCCTTGGCGTTCAGCCCGGCAAGGCGTTCTTCTGCTGTGTCCCAGTCAAAGAGACCTCCTCAGGAGCACGAGCGCCTCCTTGATTCCCTCTGACAGCTTAAGCGCTTCTGCGCGCATGAATTTCTCCTAGAAATGAGATGTCCCTGTTCGCGGCGGGCGATCTGCGCGGGACTAAATTGCGTTTGATCAGCGGCGACATATAGAGATGTCGTCTGGGACTGTAAACGCGACAGCAACGACTGCAGTTCATATCGCGCCGTTTACGATGCCAAGAGCGCTGTCACCACACGCCACCGCGTTCGGACCCGACTCCGGGCGTACCGGCGCTCGGCGGGGGTGGCGGCGCGCCGGGGTTCTGCTGATAAGCGTCGCCCGACGAAGCTGTGGCTGCCGTTGCCCCAGACGTTCCTGAAACACCTATAACCGAATACGCATCATCCGGTTCTTCGTTCGGCTTGAACGATTCCGTGATTGCGTCGCCCTCGCCGGATGCCGCACGCAATCCCGTTTTCAAACTGACCCGAACCAGCTTCAGGCCCGGCGGAATTCGAAAAGGTGCCGCAGGTTTGTCGGCGAGAGCCACCTTTAGGAAGTCGCCGAATATCGGCGCTGCGATTGCGCCCCCGGTGTTTCCTTTGCCCATGGGCTTCGGCGTGTCAAAGCCAACGAACACGCCGACAACCATGTCCGGCGTATAACCGATGAACCACACGTCTTTTTCTTCGTTCGTTGTGCCGGTCTTGCCGGCAAGCGGCCGGTTAAGTGATTTGAGCGATGTCGCCGTGCCGCGCTGCACGACGCCTTCGAGAATGGACGTCATCTGGTAGGCTGTGTGAGGATCGATAATCTGTTTGCGATCATCGATCAGGTCAGGCTCGGCCTGGTTGCCCCACTTCTCAGCCATGCAGCCCATGCACTGGCGCTCGTCGTGGCGCCAGACGGTCTTGCCCCAGCGGTCTTGGATACGGTCGATGAGCGTGGCTTTCACTTGGCGCCCGCCATTGGCCAGCATCGAATAGGCAGTCGCCATCTTGATTAGCGTCGTTTCACCAGCACCAAGCGACATGGACAGCACGGGCATCAGATCGTCGTAAATTCCGAAACGCCGCGCATACTCTGTGATCATCGGCATGCCCAGATCCTGAGCCAGCCGCACGGTCATCTGATTGCGTGACTTCTCGATCCCAAAGCGCAGCGTTGAGGGACCTGCGGATTTTTGATTGTCGTAATTGTCTGGCTTCCAAATTTCGAGACCCGGTCCTTGTTCGATCTCGATCGGCGCGTCGAGTATGATCGATGTCGGCTTGTAGCCGTTGTCGATCGCCGCAGCGTAGACAAATGGCTTGAACGAGGAGCCGGGTTGCCGCTTGGCTTGAATAACGCGGTCGAACTGGCTCATGGCAAACGAGAACCCGCCGGCGATAGCCAGCACGCGGCCCGTGTGCGGATCCATTGCAATCAGCCCGCCGCCAATTTCGGGGATCTGCGTCAACGACCACGCGCCTTGCAGATTGGCCGGGTCTTTTGGAGCCACGTAGATAACATCTCCTGCGGTCAGCAACTCGCTCACGGCCGCCGGCGTCGTCTTCTTCTGCGGAACCTTAGCCCACTTGATTTCGTCGAGTGAAACTTCGACCGCTTCCCGCTCTTTAACAAGCGTCCCGTCCTGCTGCTTGGTCGGCTTCAAGCCGATAACGGCCTTAGCCTTCTGGGCTTCGAGCACGACGCCAAGCCGCCAGGGCTGAATGTCGATGGGACTATCGATGGCACCAAGTGGCACGCCCCAATCGCCCGAGATGTCAATTTTCGATACCGGCCCGCGCCAGCCTTGTTGCCGGTCGAAACGCACAAGCCCATCGATCAGCGATTGCCGCGCCACTTGCTGCAGCTTCGGGTCAAGAGTGGTGCGCACCGACATGCCGCCGCCGTAGAGTTTATCTTCGCCATATTGGCCAAGCAGCGTGCGCCGGACTTCCTCGGCAAAGAATTCGGCTGTCGAAATATGGGCCCCAAGCTGACGCAGATTGACGGCAAGCGGTTTCTTTTTCGCGGTCGCGGCTTCCTCGCTCGTAATGTAACCGTTCTCCGCCATCTGCCCGATGATCCAATCGCGCCGCTCCGTTGCTTTGACCTTGGCGCGGAAGGGGTGGTAATTGTTCGGCGCCTTCGGCAAAGCCGCAAGATACGCCATCTCCTCGATCGTGAGATCCTTCAATTCCTTGTTGAAGTAGGTGAGCCCCGCAGCCGCGATGCCGTAGGAGTTGAGGCCGAGGAAAATTTCATTGAGATAGAGTTCGAGAATTTTTTCCTTCGGATAAGCGCGTTCGATCCTGATGGCCAGGATCGCTTCCTTGATCTTGCGCTCCATCGTGCGTTCGTTGGTCAGCAAGAAGTTCTTGGCGACCTGCTGGGTAATGGTCGATGCGCCCTGCAAGTTCTTCTTGGAACCGCGCATTTTGGCTT
>JANOKW010000086.1:0-4024 GCA_031419475.1 Hyphomicrobium sp.
ACGCCGGCGCTTGAGGATGCATCTTGCGCAGCGCTTCCCCGGCGTCGGCGTGGGAAATCACCTCAATCATCACGCCGGTTGCAAATGTCGTCACGGGTGCATGATCAAGCCAGAGGCTAAGAGCCGATGGATCGATGCGCCTGCCGCGCGCTTGATCCGCGTACTCCACGACAGAAAGCGAAAACGCGATCTCTACATCAGCGAGATTCTCAAGCGAGGTGATGTCTGCGTCGAGCTGCGGAACCGGAAAATCCGAGGCATCTAGCCCCCAATCACCAGCGCTGATCAGTTCGGCTGTGGCCGAATGAGAAAACGCATTGAAGCCGCGACTGTCGACCCAAACCGGCGCACCGGAACGCGAACTATAGAACGACTTGAGCTGTGCCAGCCAAGCCTTCCGTGTTTCGCTCTCGGCGACGTCCCGTCGAAACGCCAGCTTGTTGTCGATCGTTGCAGCAAACGCTGCTGGCAAACCGCTTGATTGTAGCAAGCCCGTAGTCAAGTTGACCGCAAACGGTATTGAAAGTGTGCCAGCCGCACGGCTTGCGGATTGAACCACTAACAGCGATGCGCTGAGGGTCAGAATATATCGAAACAGTATGCGGAACATTAGTACACCACGCCCCTTGGCACGAGACAGCACGATTGTGCCCCGTAGTAGCCCTTATTCAAAGCCCTGGGGTGGGAATGTTACTAAATTGGTTGAGGGTGAAGGAAATCTGCCACGCAGCGGCCAAAAACGCACGATCAAGGGTTAACGGTACCAGTAATAGAAAAGCACCGTAAGCACGAAACAGATATGTCGTGGGCGGCCTACTCGGCCGCTTCGCGCCCAAACTGCAGGTCTGCGAGCCGGGCGTAGACACCGCTCTTGCGTACAAGTTCCGCATGCGTGCCTGCTTCGACAATTTTACCAGTGTCCAGCACGAGGATGCGATCGGCCTTCTGAACCGTTGCAAGCCGGTGTGCGATCACGATCGTGGTGCGATCCTTCATGACGCCTTCTAGCGCCCGTTGCACTGCGCCTTCGTTTTCCGCGTCGAGAGCACTCGTGGCTTCATCCAAAAGGAGAATTGGGCTGTCGCGCAAAATTGCGCGGGCAATGGCAATGCGCTGGCGCTGGCCGCCAGAAAGCGTGACGCCGCGCTCACCCAGCTTTGTATCGTAACCCTCTGGCAGCGCGCGTACAAATTCATCGGCTTGGGCGGCGATAGCAGCCTCGCGGACCTCGCCCAACGTAGCGTTGGGGGTGCCATAGCGGATATTCTCGGCAACCGTATCGGCAAAGAGCGCAACGTCTTGCGGCACTACCGAAACGCGGGCCCGGAGCTGATCGAGGTTCGCGTGCGAAACCGGCACACCATCGATGCTGACAGTTCCCAGTTGGGGATCGTAAAAGCGCAGCAACAAACTGAATATCGTCGATTTTCCCGCGCCCGACGGGCCAACGAGGGCGACCGTTTCGCCCTTGGATACGTTGAAGGACACGTTCTTCAGCGCTGGCGTATCAGGACGGTTCGGATAGACGAACGACACGTTGTCGAATGCCACGATGCCGGGCGAGGGCTTTGGCAGCGTGACCGGATTTTCGGGTGAACGGATGGCCGGGACTTCGGCCAGGATCTCAGCAATGCGCTCCGCCGCGCCAGCCGCCTGGTTCATTTCTCCCCAAACTTCAGATAATTCGGCAAGGGCACCAGAGGCAAAAAGCGCGTAGAGCACGAACTGACCAAGACGGCCGCCGGTCATATCCCCAGCAATGACGGACGACGCTCCGTACCACAGCACCGCCGTCACACTGGCAACGGTCAGAAAAATGGCGAGCCCTGTCAAAAAGGCCCGTGCCTTGAGCCGGGCACGCGCATCCTCGAACGATTGCTCGACGGCTTTGGCGAAACGCTCGCTGACGGATGCTTCATTGGCAAAGGACTGCATAGTCCGGTGTGCGGACAGATTTTCAGCCGCATAGGCCGACGCCTCGGCGAGACTGTCCTGCGCCCGGCGCGAAAGTTTGCGCACCATGCGGCCAAAGCCAACGAGCGGCAGAACAATGATCGGAATGGCGACGAGAACGAGCGCCGATAATCCAGGACTGGTGATGAACATCATCACCAAGGCGCCAATCAGCATAATGGCATTGCGGGCAAATTGACTAAGCGCCGTTCCGGCTGCTGCCTTCATTTGCGTCGTATCGGCCGTCAGGCGGCTCATCATTTCACCTGAGTGGCTCTTATCGAAATAAGCAGAACTTAGTCGGGTAAGATGAGCAAATGTACTGGCCCGCAAATCCGCAATCACCCGCTCGCCCAGCCAATTCACAGTGTAGAACCGCGAGGCGCTGGCAATCGCGAGCACGAAACCAATACCGATGAGCGTCAGGAAATAGCTGTCGATCAGCTGCGCATTGCTGGCACCAAAGCCACTGTCGATCATGCGGCGCACGGCGAGCGGCACGCTCAGCATGGCGAGCGCTGAGACAACGAGCGCAACGGCGGCGGCTGCCAGCATTCCCTTGTGTGCGAGGAGATAGGGCTTGAGCTGGAGCAAGGGGCGGAGCGAGCGGCTCTTTTTGCCGTCCTCTTCGGGTGCGGCATTTGCGGTCCGGGCTTGGCCCCGGTCTTGGCTCGTCATGGTGATGTGTCGCCCTATCCGGCACGCAATGGGCTGGCACAGTGAGAACCGAGCCCGGGCCGATTTTGCCTATTTCCTAGCGGCATAGAGCCGGTTAGGACAGCCGCGACGGATCATGCCCCAGCCGTGGGGCTGGCTCAAGGGACATCAAGACGCTGGGAAGCGCTTATTTTTCTATAAACCCACCCTTGTGCCGGGGGTGCATCTCGGTTAGAGAGAGGCCTGAATTTTCAAGAATTCACAAGGCGCGCCGGCTGAGCTTAAAGTATCAAGCCCCGGAGGAAGCGTCTTTTTCGTGAAATAAAGGCGAGTGCCATGAAGAAAGACGCTGACGTCCATCCCGATTACCACCAGATCAAAGTGGTGATGACCGATGGTTCGGAATTCATCACGTATTCCACCTACGGCAAAGAGGGCGACTCGCTCTCGCTTGATATTGACCCGAATACCCATCCGGCCTGGACCGGTGGCGATACCAAGCTCATGGACCGTGGCGGCCGTCTGTCGCGCTTCAAAAAGAAGTTCGAAGGCATCTTTTAATCGGCCATCGCAAGCCAAGCGCTGCGAGCCGCGTGAAACGGCCCTTAAACGGCCCCGAGACGACAAAGGCCCGGATTTCCCGGGCCTTTGTCTATTTCTGATTTTTCAAAGCTCAACGAACGGCAATGCGGTTCAATGGGCTTTCGATTTAAAGGCGTGTTCCAACATCGACATCTGCTGTGCAACCGGATTTTCCGGGCGCTCTTGAATGGCATCCGAATCCACGCCGACACTCATGGCGCGGTCGAGTTGTACGATCCGGTCATGCAGCGAAAAGCTTTCGTCGATCAGCGCTTTAAGGCCGTCGGGAAGTTCGCTGTAGCCTTTGACGTGCGCCGGCCGGCCGAACGCTTGCAGCTTGACGCGGCGGCGTTTTTTCGACGCCTCCTCATCTGTGATCTCACCCTCTTTCAAGGCCCGGCGGATAAGCAGCCAGGATGCAAGATCAAGCAGTCGCGTTGTGAGACGCATGCTTTCGGTTGCATAGAGGACACCAGCGCCACCAACGAGAGCCTTGGCTTCTTTACGGCCAGGCCCATCGAGGTAAGCGGCTGTACGCTCGACGAGCGCCATCCCCTCTTTGAAGATGTGATCGAACTGTTCCGAAGATTGAAACCGCTCTCCGAAGGAGACGGTAGTAGGGCTACCCGAGAGGGAGCCATCGACTCGATACTTGTTGTTCATGACCCTGTACGACACAAACGCTAACCCGCCAATTACCAATACCACGCATTCAACGTAGAACACCATAGTTAACAACAAGGCCCAAAACGGGGCACTTTTTGTCTTGCCTGTGGACAATGCAAAAAAAGAGCCGCGTCTTGCGAAGCGGCTCGAAGTCAACAGGGAGGCG
>JANOKW010000087.1:0-2382 GCA_031419475.1 Hyphomicrobium sp.
TGTAGGTTCCCTCCAAGTACGCATTCGCCACCAGCCCTGGCCCGCCATGACCCGGCCCAGTGATGTTGATAACGTTGACGTCGTGCTGGGCGATAACTCGGTTCAGATGGGCGTAGATAAAGTTGAGTCCCGGAGTTGTACCCCAGTGGCCGAGCAGGCGCGGCTTGATATGCGCCGGCTTTAGCGGCTCCTTGAGAAGCGGATTGGCGTAGAGATAGATCTGTCCAACCGACAAGTAGTTCGCGGCCCGCCAATAGGCGTCTATTTTACGAAGTAATTCCGTGTTCAGTGTTCTAGTTTTCAATTTTTTGTTACGCATTTGGTTCACCTAATAATCTTACAGCCAGCCATTTTCGAATCCTGCCCGCCTTAAACCTGTGACGAGGTAGGGGCACTGCCGCATCAGGCGCCAGAGCATGCCGGTACGAAAATTTTCGCACATAACGACAACCGGCCCTAGGTTGATCCCGAAATGGTAGAGTGAACTCCAGCCGGGCTTGCCCTGCGAATTTTCCGGATAAGTCAGATTGAAGCTACACTTAAAGCAATACTTGCCCATGATCTGCGGGTAAGCGTCTTTGAAATGCTGCATGGTCGGCAGCACGATCTCGGGAGCAAACGGCAATGAGGCGACCACGGCCCACGGCGCAATGGTGCCGTCGTCAGGTCCGTACGGTACCCCGCGTGCCACATAGTCGTAGAACCGGCGTTCGACGCCGCGTACTTGCCTGACCTTGGGGCCGGGCCCATCGCTTGCGGTCAATCCCCAGACATGTTGGCCATAGCTCACATAGTCGTGGGGGTTTTGAATGGCGTATTGCTGCTGGACGTATGTGGCTCGCCGGCTGTTCTCGAAATAGTCGATGCCCTTGTCACGCATGTAGGCATCCTGGATGCCACGGAAGTCGATCCACATGTGCGAGTATTGATGGACGAAGAGTGAGCTACCGAACAGAAAATCGTGCCCGTAGATGTCCTTCCACTCATAGGTGGAACACCATGCCAGATAGCTTTCCATCGGCAGCGGGTAGGTCGGCGAACCAAGGCCGAGCAAATAGACGATGAGTGCTTCATCATAGCCTTCCCAGCGATACTTCAAAAAACCGCTTTCGGGCTTCCAGCCATGCGTAACAGTCGCTCCACCATTCTGCGCCCATAGCCAATCCGCACGGCAATAGAGTGCATCGGCCAAAGTGCGGATTTCCAGCTCATCTGCAGTTTCTCGATCAAAGTAACTCGCGGCGGTGAGCATTCCAGCGAACAAAAATGCGGTGTCGACAGTTGACAGTTCGCACATCCCGGAACGCCGTCCAGTCGCCATGTCGAGAAAGTGATAATAAAACCCTTTGTATCCCGTGGCATCCGGTTCAATCCCCTGTGGGCTCAACCAAAAGAAACGCAAAGCCGCCAACGTTCGTTTTGTGGCCTCAGTGCGCGTCATCCACAAGCGTTCGACGCCGATTGGATACGAAGCCAATGCGAATCCGACGGCTGCAATACTAGCCGGGGCGCCTGCTTGCGTTTTATCCAGCACCAGTCCGTTTGCAGAGTTAGTCTCGTGCACGAAATATCCGAAGGCATCGCGCTGCAACGCGTCCAGCATGTCATCTGTGCTGACGGGGCCGTTCGGGTACGTCGCCAAGTGGCTCGTCACGCCCGCCTCCCTGGTGTTCATTTTGTTGCCGGAGCGGCAGGACTTAGAACACTGATGACAGACTTTGCGATCATGAGTTCTTCGTCTGTACGAATGACCCGCACTGCAACACGGCTCGTACCGGGCGAGATGACGGGTGCGTTGTGTGAATTGCGCTCTTGATCGAGCTCGATCCCGAGAAAGCCCAAGCGATCACAAATTCTTTCCCGGACAATCGGCGAATTTTCGCCAATACCGCCGGCAAACACGAGTGTGTCCAATCCACCAAGGGCGGCTGCAAACGAGCCGATCCACTTTTTTGTTTGATAGCAAAACAGCGCCACAGCTTCTGCCGCGCGAATGTCATCTGCTTCCTGCGCGAGCAAAGCGCGAAGGTCGGAGCTAATTTCCGAAACACCGAGCAGCCCGGAATCGTGGTTCACCATGTTTTGAAATTGCGCTGCGCTCATTTTCTCTGTGCGGGTGAGATAAGATGCCAACCCCGGATCCAAGTCTCCAGATCGGCTGCTCATCATCAATCCGCCCGCGGGCGTGAAGCCCATGCTGGTATCGACGCTCCGGCCGTCGCGCACCGCGGCTAGGCTTGCGCCGTTGCCGAGGTGAGCGAGAATTAATCGGCCCTTTGTAGCCGCTCCGTCGCCAAGCCTTCCGAGTTCCTCCAATAGAAACTCATAAGATAAACCATGAAAACCATAACGGCGAACACCCGCCGCTTCGTAGCGTCGTGG
>JANOKW010000088.1:0-2775 GCA_031419475.1 Hyphomicrobium sp.
TAACCCGCAGCGGCGGCATTCGAGCCTCGGCTACAAGAGCCCCGCCGCGTTCGAGACAGCCTTCAAGACAAACGGCCAGACGGAGAAAATCGCTCTCCACTAAATCCGGGGAGGTCCAAGGTTGCGCGAGCATCGGTCGGATTGATCTTCGCGATCTCATGCAGTCGAAGAGACTGGAACCAACCGCCTGGGTATCGCAAATGTTGGTGACGGTGACACGGGTGCTGACGCACGCTATACCTTCGATAGCTGCCATGGTCGCCGCTCCGGAAGGACACCACCGACCGCGTGCTTCGAATTGCCGGTTTTGTATAAAACGGTCCCGCTGCGACTCATGAGATGCGCGCGGATCGTCCAGCCGATCATCTAAACCCGATGTGTTGAAGCTTGCCATGGATCCCGTCCCGAGACACGATGACGTGCGTGCACGCCATCGTGGACGGGATGACGGCAGATTGGGCATTGCCAACGCGGCGACATCTCCAATGCATCGATTGCCGGTTGCCGAGATGTCAGTTTCGTCGGGCTTCGCCCCGCTCTTGCGCGCTTTCAGCGCGACTGAGCTCAGCGCCGGCCTACCGCTGCCCACCCCCCTCATCCTTAACCCGATTGCCTAATGCCGATTGCCGATTGCCGACTTCAAAAACCCATCAACCAAACCTCCACGTTCGCATTCCCCGCGCACGCAAATTGAGCGATACTCTCACCCATCCGCTCTGCAAAAGGGGGTATCCGGGGCGCTGGATGCTACCAGAGCGGAGGTGACGGACTGCACGGCCCGCTACGCACGGGCTCGTGCTAATAGCACCCGCCGTCCGCGTGAGGTGAGACACTCACGTGGAGAGCAGCCTCCTAGCCAAGTGGCGGCGCAGAAACTTGACACTCCGTTTTACCGCGGACCGGCTCAAGGGGACGCTTTTTTTACTGAGCTCAGACGCGGCCCTCGCGGCTGGTCCGCTCCTTGTTTTTCTTTATCACCGGCGCGATCAAAGCGCGGCCGGATGGCGGCGCGCGACCAAACGCGAGCGCGACGCGAGCGGGCGTTTCTTAGCCAAATGCCGCGCAAATCAAAGCCCGCTCCCCGCCGCGTAGGCGACCCACACATTGGGTTCTTCGTAGCGGCCGCGCTGGCGCTCGAGATCGATTTTAACCGGCACGAGCGCGCCTTCAAGTTCGTACTCGCCCGTTTTCTCAAACGCTTGGGCCGACCACGTTTCCCAGAAACCTACATACTCCTCGACCACCATCGATCGCTCGCACGGCCCGATCAGTTTACCCCCGGCCGCCAGGTGACTGCGCAGCCAGGGATCGTATGGGCGGCCGCGCTCGTCGGTCCATGTGATGTAGTCGGCGATGGCAACACGCGGGTGGCGGGCTTTGGCCGAAGGGCGAACCGGCGCCACAAGACCGCCGAGCCCGCGGGCGCGGGCCAAGTCGAGAAGCGCCCGGATCATGATGCGCGCGTAGCCTTTGGAGCGATACCGCACCGGTACCGAAATGGCGAGTGCACCAAGCATGTTTGGGTTTTTGCGGCTTTTGCGGCTGGCGGCGGCTTCCACCACCCAGTCCCAGCCTTCCGGCGGCAACCCTTCAGCCAGATCGCAACGCAGTGGCGCGCAATTGGCGACAGCCACCGGATAGCCGCGCTCTTCATCGACCAGGCACAGCTGATAATCCGCGCACTCCTCAAGCAGGCTGGCATAGAGCTCGTAGTGTGCGCGTGTGTAGTTCAAGTATCCAAGGTCGTTCCACGCGGCCTGCTCAATGGCAGAGGCTGCTTTTTTCAAGCCCGCATCGGACGCCCTGGATCGAATAACAAGATGGGTCATTGGCAAAAACTCAGCATAAAACTTGTCGGATGGCGGCGGATGCGCGGCCTCAATTCGGATCGCTCATGCAGCTATCAACCGCACGTTAAGGTTGATAATATATGGTGAACAAAAATACAATATGCGCAACTATAATTATTTAAATTGTTAAATACCGAACTTATCTTGCTGTTATTGCGTTTCTTTCTGTGCTGTCTGCCCTTCAGGCCGCAGCCAGACGGTAAAGACAAATTCAATCTTTGCGTGTGTTAATGCCGCCCGCGCCAAGGAGTTATGTATGCAACAACAGTCTGAGCCAACGTCCCAACTCCAAAATCACGACGGCAACGTCCATCGCCTGATGATGCTGACAGCCGCCGGCATCACGTTCGCTGGCATCGCGCTCCTCGCCATCATCGCCTACGCTGGTTCCGCCGCAAACCGCAGCGCGACCGATCGCGAACGCACGCTTCTTCAAAACGCTCTCAACCGCGGCATTGCACGCGCTTTGAACGAGCAAAAGAGCGTAGCTTGGTGGGATGACTCTGTTACGAAAATTACCGGCGCCAGCATTGACCTTGAGTTCACCGACAGCAACTTCGGCGTCTTCCTGACCGAAACCTACGGCCATGACGAGGTCTACATTCTCAACGCGGAAAACAAGCCGCTCTACGCGTTTACCGGCGGCGCCCGCGCCGATCCGTCTGCCTTCGAACAACGCAGACAGGCGCTCGAAGGCATTATTGGCGAAACGCGCGGCACAGTTGCGTCCAAACTTAAGGCGCGCCCCGATACTTTTGGCGCGGACCAACGCAATTATCGCATACTAGAGCAGATTCCACTTGATGTGGGTCAATGCTGATAGCCGGCATGCCGAAAGTAGTTGGCGCATTCGTCTGGCGCAAACGATTTGACGAGCTTGCCGATCAACTTCCAGAGTTCCGTCACTGTGCGCTTTGCACCCTTG
>JANOKW010000089.1:0-15656 GCA_031419475.1 Hyphomicrobium sp.
CACTAGTCTAGCGGCCAACGGAGCGTTTGGTTTGCGCGCGCAACCATTTATAGTTTTAGCTCACCAGGCAGAACCGGTACCGTCGTGACCCAAAAATTGAAGATCCGATCAAGCCTTTTTGCCTTGGCGCTCTTGCTGAGCTTATTCTCGCATTCCGCAGCGTTCGCGATTGAGGTCGAGTTTGCCTCACGTCCGGTACTGCGCGAGATCCTTGCGCTGTATGATAGCCGTCACGAAAAAAGACCGGACCGGTCCCGTTTGCACCGGCTTGCCGAAATGCCGCTCAACTGGCTCGGCTACAAATTGGCTTTCACGGATGTCAACGGAGCGCTTCCGGCAGGTGAAGAGCTGCAGCGGTACCGGGGAATTGTGACATGGTTTTCCGAGCCGCTGGCAGACCCCAAAAGTTATCTTGCTTGGCTCGATACCGCGACGGCAGCAGGTTTGCGCCTAGCGTGCCTTGCTGAGCTCGCGCCACCCGAGCCGCCCGGAACGCAGGACGTGGTGTCGCGGATCTTTGCAAGGCTTGGGCTACGCTTCACCGATCAGTTCGTGAAGGTCACGTACAAATCCAAGTTGCTAACGGTCAATAGCGAGATGGCCGGCTTTGAGCGGCCAGTCGATAAGGTCTTACCTGCATTCCCGGTACTCCAGCCGGCGTCGGCAGCGGCGCAAGTGCATCTTTCGGCGAGTGTTCCCGATATCGATGGCGTACCGTCTTCGGCATTGATCGTGACCAGTCCCGGCGGCGGCTACGTCGCCGACGGCTTCACGATTTACTATGACGAAGCGGCCGACAAGGTGCGCTGGATCGTCAATCCGTTCTTGTTCTTCAAATTGGCACTAGGGGAGGATCGCTTCCCTGTGCCGGACGTCACGACGCTGTTCGGGCGGCGCATGTATTTTAGTCATATCGATGGCGATGGCTGGAACAACATTTCCGAGATCGAAGGCTTCCGCGAATTGCAAGCCGCCACGGCTGACGTGATTCGCGCCGAAGCGATCGAACCATTTCGCGACTTGCCGGTTTCGGTCGGTCTTATAGCGGGCGACGCAGTTCCCGAACTTGGGGGATTAGAGACGACGCGCCTAAGTGCTGCGAAAATATTTGCGCTTCCTCAAGTTGAAGTCGCGAGCCACACCTATACCCATCCTTTTGCCTGGGGTTTTTTTGAAAATTATGATCGTCAGGGAGAGCTGGCTCTGATTGACCAGGCCACAAGACCGTCGTCGTCGATGATGGACCGGATGCGGGGAATTCTTTACAAGATTGCTGGAAAATCTCAGATTTCGGACGCGCGGAACCGGTATGTCGCCGGTTCGGCAGATTTACCAAGAAGCTATCTCAAAGAACCATTCAACATTGCAACCGAGGTCTCTGGCGCGCTGGCACTGTCGGAAAGTTTGGCGCCGCCGGGCAAGAAGGCCGGGATCTATCTTTGGAGTGGCGACACAGAGCCTTCAGAAGCAATCATTCGCGCGACCCGGCTAGCTGGCGTTCGAAACATGAATGGCGGCGACACGCGGCTTGATGCCGAGTTTCCGTCCGTTTTCTATGTTCCCCCGATCGCGCGGCCGGTCGGGGCGGAACGGCAGATATATGCGGCTAACAGCAACGAGAACACCTATACCAACAAGTGGCGTGGCCCTTATTACGGTCAGCTTACGCTGGAGCAGACGCTCGACAACACCGAGAGCCCCCGGCGTCTAAAGCCTTTCAATCTCTACTACCATATGTATTCGGGCGAAAAGCCTGGCGCGCTTTCGGCCATCAAGCATTTTCTCAATCTCGCAAGGACGTCGCCCGTCATTCCCGTTAAAGCCTCGACCTACGCGGCGGTTGCCGACAGTTTCTTCGATGCTGTTATTCAACAGGTCGATGCCATGAGCTGGGCAATCTCAAATCGTGGTTCGGTTCAGACATTTCGTTTGGATGATGCTCAAGAGATCGATATCGACATCTCGCGAAGTCAGGGGGTTCTCGGTGCCAAGAGGGTGAATAGATCCCTGTACGTCTCACTCGATTCTGCGGTCGAACCGGCTTTGATCGTGCTGCGAAAGTCCTCCAAACCACAGGAGAGCATTGCTGCAAGTCAGCCGCTACTGGTCGAGAGCCGTTGGCAGCTCAGCAATTTGCAAGCAGAGGCGCAGTGCGGGTTTAAAATAACTGCACAAGGTTTTGGTCCTGGCGAAATGGTATGGCAGGGTACCCCTGAACACAGTTACGAAATTTTTGCGCAGCGATCGGGTGCAGCTTTGACCAAAAATACGGTCAAGGCCGATTCTAACGGTACATTCTCCATCAAACTCGAAGCCGATGCGATAGAGCCCCTCGAAGTGAGGGTGGCGTGCCGCGATGGCTAACATCAATCTCAACTCCATCAAACCTTACCACGCCATCATGGCGGCCATCTTCGGATTGGCGCTCGTGGCTGGCTGGGGCATGCTGCCGGGAGACAACGAACGTATTGCCATGCTTGAGCGCGATGGGCACTCCCGCGAAGCCCTCGCAATCCTTGAAGGGGCCTATCAAGGCGGGGACAAGCGCTATCGAACGTTGCATCAAATGGTCGGGTTATATGAGAATGAGGGCAACGTTGCGCGGGCGCGCGATATTCTCGAGGAAATGACGCTACAACGGCCGCGCGATGCAGCGCTGCGAAAAAGGCTGGCGCAGTTTTACCGCGATACCCAGAATTCAGAACGCCGCGTGGCCGCGTTAAGGTCGGAAGTTGAGATCCGCTACTCCGAGGGGACGTGCCGCGAGTTAATCGCCAGCCACAGATTGCAGGGCGACTACGACGCGGAGAAGGCTGCCATCGTGACGTGCCGCCAGAAAGGATATCGCCGTCCCGACGATCTGGCACGATTGGCGGAATTGCTTGCGGTCGAGGGTGATAGTGCACAGGCCGCTGCCATTTTGCGCTCAATCGATGACGTTAAACGTCTCAAAGAACCGGGCGAGCGACTACAGTTGCTAGCATTTCTATTAGAACAGGAACAACCGAAAGAAGCCGAACGGCGGGCGCTGCGCTGGATTAAGGCCACTAAAGACGATGCATTCGCCGTTGGCATCATCGATACATTTGCCCGCAGCAGGTATCCCTCGTCGGCACTCAGCTTGGCTAAGGAGTCGGGCGAAGCCGGCGACAGTATCGCGCTAACAATCGCCGAACGGCTGCTTGAGCAGTCTCAGTCCAGTGCGGCACAGCTGTACTTGCGGGGCTGGCTCGACCACGCATCATTGAAGGAAGAAGGGACGGCCGTGCGCTTCATCTTCGCGGCGATTGAAGCACAAGATCCCAAAACGGCTCTGGCGGGAGCCCGAAAATTCGGTCTCAAAGCGTTGCCGCCCGAACCCTTGTTAAGACTAGTCCAAGCGCTCAATAGCGCAGGCTACAAGGCAGAAGCACGGCAAGTTCGAGACGTAGCCACGGCCATTTCGGAACCGGAGACAGACACTTCCACCACTGCTGGCAGCGAAAAGAAAACAGATCCAAGTTCTGAAGCAGGCATGCCCGGCACTAGCACGCCCGGTACTAGCGTGCCCGGTACTAGCGTGCCCGGTACTAGCACGCCCGGTACTAGCATGCCCGGTACTGGCACGCCCGGTACTGGCCGTAGCCGTCAAATCCGTTTTGAGTTACCACGCGCGGGTTCGCCCGATCCGCTCGAGCCGTGGCGAAAATCGCTGTTGGCCAAGGTTTCCGACGACGCTGATCGTCATGCGGCAGCTTTAGGGCTCAAGGTCGTGCGCCTGCGCGTCCCAACGGTGCGTGACGGCCGGCATGACGCCCGGCCTCATGCGAACACGAAGGTTCTTCGTAAAACGGCGCGCGTCTTGCAGCGTACAAAATCCCTGAGATCACTTAGGCAAAAACAGAAGTTAGCCCGGGATGCGGCCCGGGAGAAGGCCAAGGCGACACGTAGCGCGGCCCCCGCAACAACTACGGCGCCCGCGCCTCAACCCGCAGCGGTTCGTCCGTAGCCCGCTCAAAAATACACCAGTATGTGACCAATATTCACCAGGACTTGCTTCTACTAAGAGGCAGCGTTGCCCTGGCGGGTGCAAGACTGTATTTTCTAGGAGGCGCTGGCAGGGCAAGCCCCGCCGCTGATAAGAGTAACATAAGCGTTAAATCGAAAGAATCCGTTTGAGCCCGATCCGAGATATCTGGAAGACCCTCAGGGCTCCCCATGGCGCGGTTTGGCTACCTGTGTTGCCGCCCGTTGGGGCCTTTGTCGAACTCGTCCTGGCGATGGGGCTCATCTATTTTGTCTGCTATCTGATACCTGGCATTGAGTTAGCAACGCTGGAGCCGAGCCCTTTCTGGGTGCCGGTTTTGTTGTTGAGCTTGCAATACGGCACGGTCGCAGGATTGCTGGCCGCTGCCGTTGCAACTTTGGCTTACGCTATCAATGGTTTGCCGGAGCAGGCGATCGGCGAAAATCTGTTCGCGTTTCTCTTGCGGATTTGGGCGCTGCCGATCTTGTGGATCGGAGTGGCGTTGGTCCTTGGCCAATTCCGGTTGCGCCAGATCGAGGTCAAGCAATCCTTAAAGCAGCAGCTCGGTAGCCGGACCTTGGAAGCCGAAAGTCTTGCATCCTATGCATCGGCATTAGAAGACCGGTGCCACCGGCTTGAGCGGCAATTGACGTCGATGGGGCCAGCGTCGGGTGCTTCGGCTCTTGATAGTTTAGTGGCTTTGACAGATTCCTCCGTTGACTTGTCGCAAGCTCTTGACGATTTGCGCCAGCACGCCTTTCCGCTGTCACGGCTCACGGTTTTTATTGTATCGCCAGCAGCACTTGACGTGATCGCAGTGTCGGCTGGTGAAGGCATTGCACCAATGGCAAGTTCGGTCCCCGCTCAACATCCACTTTATCGTGCGGCCGTCATCGAGCGGCGGGCCGTGAGCGTTCTTCGGGCGGAGGATGAAGCGGCACTTGCGGGCGTAGCGCACGCGGCTCAGCCAATTCTTCACACCGAAACACGGCGCGTCATCGGCCTCTTGAGTCTTGAGGTCAGTGACCCGGCTCAACTTTCCCAAGAGTTGAATGCGCGTCTTGCCATGATCGCGCGCTTCATCGCGCTAAGTCTTTCCGAGCCGCGTATCGTGGTCGATAATACAGGACGAGCTGTTCATGCTGGCGATACGAAATTTGGCCGGTTGACGAGCGGGTGGCGCCAGCTTTCCTGGCAGAAAGTGCCGTCGCCAGACGTGGCCGAACCATCCCCGCCGAGCGATGAGGACGTTGCCCGCAATCAGTCTCGTCCGATCGTTTTTCAGTGATTGGTGGCAAAACATGATGCCCGCGTCGCAGAGTGCGGTCGCCAATACGGATCGAATGTCTGGACAGTCCCGGGAAATATTTGGTGCGCTTTTGGCGCTGGCTGGAGAATCGGCCGTTCTTTATGTTGGCCTTTCGTCTGACGATGCGTTGCCAATTGCACTGGCCTTGCACGCTGTCATCGTCGCCGTCTTCGCCATCTTTCTTTTCGCGGGCCGGGAACGCGGCAGCGACTTGTCCATGGCAGCCACGATGCTGCTTTTGGTGATGGTTGCGGGACCAGCCGGTGCGGCCGCTGCACTGGCTGCAGTGCCATTTTATGCCAGCGCAGGCGCGAGAGCGAACACTGGATCGGCGGCGGGGATACTCAAAGATTGGTATGAACGGCTAGCAGCGGCCGGACGGCCAGCCCACGCAACTCGGATTTACGACCGCATCACGTCAGGGCGCGTACCAAGGCTCGACACGCCAGCGCCGCTCAACTTCCTGCACGTTATTGAGTGCGGGACGCTGGACGAACGGCAGAAAGCGCTCGGCCTGATCGCGCGACAATTTCACCCCGATTATACGCCCGTTCTGGAAGCAGCCCTCAAGAGCCCAGAGCCCGTTGTTCGCGTCCAGGCCGCGGCCGTGGTGGCGCATGTTAAGACAAATCTGAAGACGCGCATTAAGCAGCTTTCGATCGAATGCAAAGCGGCGAGCGGTCCGGATGCGCTCGTGCGCATAAGTGAATTGCAGGCGCTGCAAGGGTGTGCACTGGTCGCGACGCCTGAACAGCGTGTCTGTCGAGACATTGCGGGCGGTATGCTCGATCGGTCACTTGCGCGTGGCACCGATGTCGCAACTGTAGCATCGCAAATGGATGCAGGCGCGGCCGTAGCGATTGAGCGTTATTTGCTGAACGCTGGCCGATACAGAGACCTACGCGTGCTGCGCCGCGTTCGTCGTATTGCAAAGCGCCCGTTGTTGCGACTGCGGCGGCACCGGGAAAGGCAAGCGGCATGACTTCGTTAGCGGCAGCCGCCAAGCAAAATGCAGAACCCGTGGACGTGTGCCTGATTGTCGAAGGTTGCTATCCTTATGTGCCGGGCGGCGTTTCATCCTGGCTAGATTGGCTCATGCGTTCGCAGCCGGAGGCGCGTTTTTCGATCGTGTCTCTGTGGCCGCGTCCCATGGGGATGAAATCGCGCTATCCAGCGCCTCCAAATCTGGTGCGTTTTGAGCATCTTTATTTGCAACAATTTGGCGCCAAGCCAAGAAGCCGTGGACGAGTGCCGCCGAATATAGATCAACTCGGCGGCCGTCTAACGCGTCTCATGACCGAAGGTGGCGCGGCGCACCTGAGCGGCGTGATTGAAGAACTTGGCCGTGCACGGGCTTATATCAGTCTCGAACAGCTCTTTAACTCGCCGGCCGCCTGGCAACTGGTGCAGGATATGTACCGGCGCGAAATGCCAAACGGGTCGTTCCTTCATTATTTTTGGGCCTGGAGAGCGCTGTTGAGCGGTCTATTTGCGGTGCTTGAGCACCCGCTGCCCAAGGCGCACGTCTATCACACGATCTCAACCGGGTATGCTGGATTGCTGGCCGCGCGGGCGCGCCTTGAGACCGGGCGGCCATCGGTACTCACGGAACACGGCATTTATACCAATGAGCGACGTATTGAGCTCTTGATGGCGGATTGGGTCGCTGACACGATCGACAAAGGTCATTCGCTCGATGACCCTCGTTTCGATCTGCGCGACATGTGGGTCAGAGCATTCGAAGCCTATGCGCGCACATGCTATGAGGCCGCAACGGACGTCATCACTTTATATAGCGACAACCAGGGACCGCAGCGAAACCTGGGTGCCAGCGACGACAAGCTTGCCGTCGTCGCCAACGGCATCGATGTTCGTAAGTTCGCACACATCGACCCCGCGCCCGCTATGAGCCGTCCAACGATGGCGCTGATCGGCCGCGTCGTTGCCATTAAAGACGTCAAGACCTACATCGAGGCAGCGCGTATCTTGGCCGAGCGCATACCGGACCTGAGAGCCTGGGTCATCGGACCGACGGAAGAAGACCCGGAGTATTACAGCGAGTGTTGCCGGCTTGTTGGCGAGCATGGCCTGGAGCAGGTTGTGGAATTCACGGGGCCGGTCGACATTCTCGACTATCTCGGCCAGATTCACGTGATGGTCCTGACGAGTTTAAGCGAGAGCCAGCCGCTGGTCATTTTGGAAGCTGGGGCCGCAGGTATCCCATTTGTCGCGACGGATGTCGGCTCCTGCCGGGAAATTATAGAAGGCCGTGCTGACGAAGTACCGCACTTCGGTTCAGGAGGCGAAATCACGCATCTGGCCGCTGCCGACGAGATTGCCGCCGCAGCAGAGAGGCTGCTCACCGATCATCAATGGCGCAGGAAAGCGGGCGATGCCTTGAAGGCGCGCGTTTCAACCCGCTACACGTCGGAGCAGGCGGCCGGCGCCTATGCGGACCTCTATGCGCGACTAAAAGTGGCGCCGGATTTGCGCTCAACAAGCACGGATCCTACGCAGGGAGCGGCTTGATCATGGCAGGAATTGGCTTTGCACTGCGTTCGCTCAACGAGCAAGAGTCGCTGTCGGACGTTATCAAATCGACGGGCCATGCTGCAGTTATTGCTGCCGGGCCCTGGCTGTTCACGATCTTCAGTCTCTTGTCGATTACGGCCTTCGCCGAGACAATCGCGGGTTACGATACGCTCGCGACGTTCCGGGCTGTCGTCATTTATGCGTTCGCGACGTCACTCGTGCTGACTGCGCCGGTCACGATTGTTGCGACGCGCTTGCTCGCAGACCGGCTATGGAAGCGCGAACCCGAAAGCGTGCGCCCCTTACTCATCGCGGGCTTTACCGTAGCGCTGGCAGTCGTGGCCGTTGGCGTCGCCGCGCTCGTTGCCTATTTCGCAGTGCCGCCAAAACTTGCGATCTCACTTTATGTTGCCACATCAATTGTTGCCCTCATCTGGGTGGCAGTTGCGTTTTGCGGAGCTGTTCGCGATTACCGGGGCATCACATGGTCGTTCGTCGCGGGCCTTGCCATCTCAATTGCGGGCGCAACTGCGGCGGCACTCACGGGGCTTGGTGCGGCTGGCATGGTCTGGGGTTTTGCCACAGGCTTGGCTGTGACGTTTTTTGGACTGACGCTGCGCGTCTTCGCAACATTCCCGTTCCCGCTGGAAAACCCTTTTGAAGCGATCGGCACTCTTCTCAGGGGTCATCGCACCTACGGCTATCTAGCTGCTGGCGCACTGCTCGGAACGGCCGGAATCTGGATCGATAAATGGGTATTCTGGTTTTCGGGCGAGGGATTGAGCGTTCAAGGCGGGCTCATTCACGCGCCACTCTACGATGGCGCAATGTTCATAGCGTCTTTAGTCATCATTCCTGCGTTAGCGCAGTTTGTCATGAAACTCGAAACGCAGTTTTTTGAGCGCTACCAGACCTACTTCGGCACCGTGCAGGGCCATGGCACTATCGATCAGATAGAAGATGCGCGCGTGCGTCTTGAAGGATTTTCTTTCGAGAGTCTTGCGCTCATTACCGTGGCTCAGGCCGCGATCGCCGCGGTGCTGGCGTTATCGGCTCCGGCCATCGTCGAGATTTTGAACCTGCAGTTCCGCCAGGTTGCCATTTTGCGCTTTGGCGCCATCGGTTCGGTTTTCATGTTCGTGTTCATCGCGGCCACGTCGATTATCGTGTTCTTCGACCGGCGGCGCATTTATTTCGCCCTGCAAGGCCTGTTTTTCGCGTTGAATGCGGCCTTTGCATATGTGTCGGTGCAGTGGGGCGAGGAATACTACGGTGCTGGCTATTTTCTTGCGGCGCTTGTTTCCAGCGGTGTGGCCCTGGCCGTCGCCGATCGCACTATGGCAAAACTCAACTATCTGACCTTCATTGGCAACAATCCCTCTGTCGTTGGTTCGACGCATACGCGGTGGCCGTCGCTCATTGGCAAATGGCGGGCGGCGCGTGGACACAGCACGTTATAGCGGCCAATCGCTCTCGAAGCTGAAGCGGAACTTCAGGCTTTTTTTGTTGGATCAGGTTTGCCACTCGACCATGCGGCTTGCGCGGGCGGGGGAGCGGCCGTGCGGCGCTTGGCCGGGGATTGCTGGGCCTGGGATTGCTGGGCCTGGGGTTGTTGGGGCTGCGATTGCTGGCTGGCTGTGGCTGTTCTCTCGCCTGAAGCGGCGGCGGGTGGAGGCGCGGCACGTCGCTCTGGCTGTTGGGCGGTTGACGCAGGTCTCGCCGCGGGTGCCGAGTTACTGGCGGCAGCGGCCGGCGGCAGGGCGCTACGCTCCCGCGCCGCTGCCGGTGGCTGAGCGCCCGACTGACTCCCAGATTGGCCCGCGTGTCCTCCAGCAAGCGCTGGCGGCGGCCGAGCCGTTGGTCTTGGCGGTGCGCGCCGTTCGGCCATTGGCTCAGCGTACCCCTCGTTCGACGCAGCTTTAGGCGCGCTCGCAGGAGATGCTTGTCCTTGGCTGGCCATGGAACGGCCGAACAAAAACGCCGCATAAATCAAGGCCGCAACCAGCAACAGCAGCAGGATCGTCCATAGCCAAGCCGGCATGAGTAACTCTCCAGAGATCAAAACAGCCGCGTGCGAATAAGAAAAAAAGCCACCGGTGGCCAGCCTACGTCAAGTCGCTGGCGAAATACGGAAAAAAGTGCACGCCGTCACTCAAGGCGTACCTGAGGCTGCAGGCTTTGCGTCGCTCGTCTCATCAAGAGTGAGGTGATCGAGTTGGCGCTCACCCAGGTGCAGCAGGAAATTCTCGCGCCGCGCCAGGGTGCGCAATGTCTTGATTGAATCGCGAGATTTGACGTATTCAAGCAGGAACATCTTCAGGCCGGCGCGCTTGCCGAGCCTCATGTAATTGAGGCTTTCGCGAACCATATCTTTTGGGTTGGCGGTTTCAGAATGGTCGACACCAAATAAGAGGTCTTCCTTCGCGGCCCCGTCGAGCTTGGCGCGCAGGGAGGCAGCCCGCATTAATGCTTCCGCATTCTGCATCACAATCAAAAAACGCGGATTGAGGCGGCGCGCATGATCGGCGAGACGCTTGATATAGCCGGTCATTGCATCTGCTTTTGCAGGCGTTGCCCCATCGCCATCCTCAAACGCGTCGGCACGATCAAGATAGACGCCGTCGAACCCAGCGGCGACGATGCGGTCGAGATAGCTCTCGGGCGTACCGAAAATAAGCGACTGCCAATCCGGGTCGGTAAAGTTCACCAGAAAGTTTCCGGGCCACTGGGCGTTTTCCTGGCCGAGCCATTTGGGGCGGGTGTCCTTGTCGTCCCACTCGGGTTTCCAATAATACCGGTAGCGCTCGGCTTCACCCATCGAAAGGTAAGAGAGCACAATCCGCCGTTTGCCATCGGGCTGTGTCTTGAGCGGCTGAATGTCGGACGCCGTATAGGAAACCTCTGAAACTTGTTTTGGGTGCCGAGCATGGTCAATGACGATCAGATCGACGGGCGCAGCTTTCACGGCGGCGAGATCGATAAAGCGCAGCTGCACCGTCCAGGATTTCACTGGCGACAGCAATGCACGCCGCTCGCGGGCTGGCGCACTCGCATCGGGCACAGACGCTTGTGGTTTCGGGCGTGACACTGGCGCGCGATCCGGTGCGGCCACGGCGGGTGCGCAGATGGCGCAAAGCGCGACAGCTAAGATTGGTATGGTGCTCAATAAACGCATTATGAAAATGATTATCCGGCTCGTTCGCGAGAATCAATTGCGTTCACGAGCCATCCGCGCCCGGAAGCCAAAGTTGGTCAAGCGGCCGGGGGCCGATATAGGGCACAAACCCCTGGGCTTCGATCTTGGCCCTGTCGATCCGGCGCCGCTCGGGATCATTCAAGTAGTCAAGAATAAAGACCGGCCGTCCCGCCGCTTTGGCGTAAGCCAAATCGGCCAGGGTGCTATCGACCATGGAGCGCGGGTTTGCATTTTGCGAATGATCGGCCCCGTAAAACAGGTCTTCCTTGGCCACAGCATCGATAGCGTCAATCATTCTCTTATGCTGCAACAGTTCTTCGGCGTTTTGCTGAATGACGATGAAATTCGGGTTTCGTTTGCGCGCATGGGCCGCGAGGCGCTCGACGAAGGCAACCATCTTGTTGGCAGCGTCGGGGCAGTCCTTTTGGACCTCGGCGTAGACGTCAACGCGGTCGAGATAAACACCGTCAAAGCCGAGCTCGATCAGCTTGTAGAGCGGGGAAGATTCAACGCTGTTGTAAACGCTCATGCCCTGCTCGTCGCCAAGAATGGTTTGTTGCCAGCCCTCATTGCAGAAGCGGATTATGCGGTTGCCTTTCCAGACCTTGTTTTCCGAGAGGAGCCAATCGGGCGCATCCTCCTCCATATACTCGGACGTGAAATAATCCGGCCGGTAGTCTTCAGCTTCGCCGATCGAAAGATAGGAGATGAGCAGGCGCTTGCTGCCATCCGGTTTTACTTTCAGAGCGGCGACATCGCTGGCGGTGAAGGGCTGGCCGGTAATTGATGCCGTGGTTGCGTCGGTGACCAGCATATCGGCGTTCGTGGCTTTGGCCGTTGCAACGTCGAATTTCTGCAGCTGCATCGCCCAAACCTTGACCTTGGAGATGGCCGCTTGGCGTGCAGCCCGCCCTTTGGCCGACAGCAAAAGAGTATCGCGCGCGGGCTTTGGCACGGCGGTGGGCTGGGGGTTGGGCGTCTTTGGATCAACGGCTGGCGGACTGGCGGCGGGCAGACTGGCGGCGGGCAGACTGGCGGCTGGCGGACTGACTGCGGGCGGATTGGCGGCTGGCGTCACAACGGCCGGTGCTCCATTATGCGATGAAGAGGGAGCACCCGCGCGCACGCTGGCTGTGGCACCAACCATAAGGACTGCTGCCGCAATCGCAGTTGCGATATTGTGTGTCCGTATCATGCGCCCAGGGCCGGTGAGGTATTGGCTGTGTTGCGAGACATTGCATCGCAAGATAGTTAACCAACTCATAGTCGTGTTTCGCAGTCCGATTGAGCGAAACTATGACCCTGCTGGGAAAGTCCTGTGTCAGCCGCTTGGCGCGGCAGGAACATAGGGCGATGATCCCGAGGCCGCTGCGTTGGAGGGCTCTCTAGCCACGGCGTAGAGGCCGCAGGCCGCTCCTATGCCAATGGCGACAATCAAGGCCCAAAGCGCCGATCGCTTAGCAAACCACGCCAGCGTTAGCCGTTCAGCACTTGCGGTTGTTTGAACCGGTGCCGTTCCTTGCGAATTCAACATGACCCCCTCAGAAACTTTTCACAACCGCCCGCCGCACACCTAACCCGATTGCAGCAGAACGATCTGCGGACGCAATAACGATCCGGAATTTTTCAGTTATTCCGAATCAAGCTGTGGCGCGCTGGACCCAAAAACCGCACTCGGACTTGGCACGATGAAAGTCGTCATAAGAAGTGTGCCAAAGATTTAAGCGCTGGCTCTGCTGCGATTGTGCAACAACAAGGCATTTCTTGGTGCATTATCGCCACATAAATCGAAGTATTTGTCCGTGGTTGATAACCAGGCAGAAACTGTGACCGCCGAGATCTTGAGCAATTAACCCAATCTGCATACTCTCGTCTCAACATTGTAAATCATAAAAAGCCTTCAAAGAGGACACGCCCAGAGACAAGACCAGATCGCTCGCCGAGCGATCGGCCTTTCAACACCTGGGGGTGTAGAATGATTGAGCTTATTGTTGCTGTTTGCATGGTTGACCAGCCGTCTCGATGCAAGGATGTGCATCTCAACTTTGAAGCCGAAAGCGTCTCGGCCCAACAGTGCATGAGCTTTGGCCAGATGGAAATGGCCAAGTGGATCGGCGACCATCCCAATTGGACGATTCAAAAGTGGCACTGCGGTATCGCCGGTCAGATGGCAAAGATCTGATCCGTTCTCAATCTGATCCCAGCCAAATTTGCGCGCGCCCATTGACAGGGCACCGCACCTCATTCTCCTTGGCGGCTGAAGTTGCCAAGCGAGGAATTGAGACATGCCATCCACGTCCGAACCGAAGTTTTCAACCCTTGCGGTCCACGCAGGCGCAAGCCCCGATCCCGCAACGGGCGCTAGGGCGACGCCGATCTACCAGACCGCGTCCTTTGTGTTCAATGACGTTGATCACGCGGCGTCGCTGTTTGGCTTGCAGGCCTTTGGCAATATCTACACGCGCATCACCAATCCAACGCAAGCCGTGCTCGAAGGGCGCATCGCGGCATTAGAAGGCGGCACAGCGGCGCTTGCCGTTGCATCCGGACATGCTGCGCAATTTCTGACGTTTCACACATTACTTGAGCCGGGCGACGAGTTTATTGCCGGACGCCAGCTCTACGGCGGCTCGATCAACCAGTTTAATCATTCGTTCAAAAAATTCGACTGGCGCGTGCAGTGGGCCGATGCCCTCGATCCGGCGTCGTTCGAACGCGCGATAACACCGCGCACCCGCGCTATTTTCTGCGAGAGCATCGCAAACCCCGGCGGCGTCGTTATCGATCTCCCCGCGATTGCGGCCATCGCCAAGAAGGCGGGCGTGCCGTTCATTGTCGATAACACTTTGGCAACGCCGTACCTTTGCCGACCGAAAGACTTCGGCGCCGATATCGTCGTCCATAGTTTAACGAAGTTCATCGGCGGTCATGGCAACTCAATCGGCGGCGTACTTGTCGATTGCGGGACCTTCGATTGGATGAAGAGCCCGCATCGCTATAAAACCCTTGTCGAACCGAATGAATCCTACAACGGGATGGTATTGGGCGAGACATTCGGCAACTTCGCCTTCGCCATTGCGGCACGCGTCATGGGTCTGCGCGACATTGGACCGGCCATTGCGCCGCTGAACGCATTCCTGTTGCTGACGGGCGCGGAAACATTGCCGCTGCGCATGCAACGTCATTGCGAGAACGCACTCGCCACCGCCCGTTTCCTCGAAACGCATCCTAAGGTGTCTTTTGTCAACTACGCTGGGTTGCCGGGCAACGCCGGATATGCACTCCACAAGAAAATCTGCCCGAAGGGAGCGGGGGCGGTGTTCACATTCGGCCTCAAGGGCGGTTATGAAGCGGGCGTAAAATTCGTTTCCGGCTTGAAGCTCTTTTCACTTCTGGCCAATATCGGCGATACACGCAGCCTCGTCATTCATCCGGCCTCCACGACCCACCGGCAGTTGACGGACGAGCAGCGTGCAGCCGCGGGGGCGGGTGCGGAGGTCGTGCGCCTTTCCGTCGGTATCGAGGACGAAGCCGATATTATTGCAGATCTGAGTCAGGCTTTAGATCTGGTGTGAGACTGGATTTAAGTTTTGGGTTCGACGGGCCAATAGAGGGGGGTGACAATGATTTATCAGCTCGTGCTGCAGTTTCAGGGCGATGACGAAGAGACGATCGACAAGGTCATCGAACTTGAGGACCATTTGATCAGTGTGCTCGACGGATCGAAGATTGCCGAAGTCGACGGCCACGAGCCGGGCGAGGGCGTGGTCAATCTGTTTCTCAACACCAAGAACCCATCGAAGGTTTGGGAAAAGATCGAGCCGTTGGTCGAGACGGCTGCCAGCGAAGATCTCGAAATTGCAGCCGTCGCTTATCGCGATAGCGGCGGCGAAGATTTCACCGTCCTGTGGCCGGCAGACTTCGAAGGCGAATTCCTAGTGGCGTGACGCTGCCCGTCAGCGCGCATTGACAGTCAGCGCGCCTTGACGTAAGAGCCCGGCGCCTCTTCGAGTGTGCCGAGGTTCTGGCCGGGAATGCGCGGAATGGTCCAGCCGCCAGAACGCTTGGCCAACCATTCGATCCAATTCGGCCACCAAGAACCCGGGTGCTCTTTTGCCGTGGTCAGCCATCCGGCAAGATCCGCTTCCGGTGCGCCGCCGGTCCAATACTGATACTTCACTTTGTCCGGAGGATTGACGACGCCGGCGATGTGGCCAGAGCCCGCGAGTACGAACTCGACAGGGCCGCCAAAAAGTTTTGAGCCGCGATAGACAGAAGGGGCCGGCGCAATGTGATCTTCGCGCGTCGCCACTTCGAAAATCGGCAGTGTGATCTGTTTCAGATCGAGCCGGTTGCCGGCAATGACCATATCGCCCTTGGCGAGGCGGTTCTCATTGTAGAATTCGCGCAGGTAGAACTTGTGGTTCGCGGCCGCCATGCGCGTCGAATCCTGGTTCCAGTAGAGCAAATCGAACGGGAACGGTTTCTTGCCGAGCATGTAATTGTTGACGATGTAGGGCCAGATCAAGTCGCGCGGCCGCATCATGTTGAAGACATTGGCATGCGCGAGCCGTCAAGGAAACCGCGTTCCGTCATCAGTTCGTCAAGAGAGG
>JANOKW010000090.1:0-1807 GCA_031419475.1 Hyphomicrobium sp.
TCGCAGCGGCGTCATCGTTCGGTCGTGTGGCCACGCCAGATCGGCATGTATCTCGCCAAGCAGTTGACCATGCGGTCGCTGCCTGAAATCGGCCGCCGCTTTGGCAATCGCGATCACACAACAGTTCTGCACGCGATCCGTAAGATCGAAGGCGAAATCAATGGTAATCCGCGCCTGCGCGATGAACTGGAAGAACTGAAAAAGCAGCTCAATCACTAGTCGCCCAGTAGTCGCCTAGACGTCACGAACCCGTCTAAAATCCCTCAAAGTCCTCTCGTGCCGGGGCCGGAGCCACAAAATGTGCGCTCCGGCCCCTTTTCGATGCCGGAAGGCCCGTTTTGCGGCCAAATTAAAGAGGATCAGGCGACGTCTTGGCTTGAATTCTCAGTGGCGTTCGGCTCTCATCGTCCCCCGCGTGCGATTCCGGAAGGGGTGGCCCGCGGGTTCTTTATCTTCATCCATGCGCAGCGCCTGCTTGCGACTTTGCCAGCAGCTGCTCGCGCATCACAAAGACAAAGCCTGGGGAGTCCTATGCGTCTCGAGATTGAACGTGGTGATTTGTTGAAGGCGCTGAGCCACGTGACCAGCGTTGTCGAGCGGCGCACGACCATTCCGATATTGTCGAACGTGATGCTGAAGGCATCAGGCAGTTCGCTGCAATGCAAGGCAACGGACCTCGAGCGCGAAGTGAGCGAAAGCGTCAACGCCAAGGTTCATACACCCGGCACACTGACCGTCCCCGCCCACATGTTGCACGACATCGTGCGCAAACTTCCTGACGGCGCGGAAATCGAAATCAAGCGCGACGGCGACAAAGAGCGCCTGACGCTGACGTCCGGCCACTCGCGCTTTTCGCTGCAGACGTTGTCGGCGGAAGACTTTCCCGATTTGGCGGTTGGCGAAATCGGCCACGAGTTTACAATGGATGGCGCAGACCTGAAGCGCCTCATCGAGAAGACGCGCTTTGCCATTTCGACGGAAGAAACGCGTTATTACTTAAACGGCATTTATTTGCACACCGCCGAGACGGGCAAAACCAAGACCTTGCGCGCGGTCGCGACCGACGGGCATCGTTTGGCGCAAGTCGAGCTGGCGCGTCCTAAGGGTTCTGATGGCATGCCGGGCGTGATCGTGCCGCGCAAAACAGTGCACGAACTCGCGCGGCTCTTGGAAGATTCAAGCGCGAAGGTGAAAGTCGGCGTGTCGGCGACTAAAGTGCGCTTCGAGATCGGCGACGTGGTGCTGACCTCGAAATTGATCGACGGCACATTCCCCGATTACGGCCGTGTCATTCCGCACAACAACGACAAGGAAATGAAGGTCTCGAACGCCGCCTTCATGAGCGCGGTCGATCGCGTCTCGACCATTGCCAGCGAGCGCGGCCGCGCGGTGAAGCTCAATCTGGCGAAGGACAAGCTTATCCTCTCGGTCAATAACCCCGAGGGCGGCAGCGCCACGGAAGAAATTCCCGTTGCCTATGACGCGGGCGCGTTGGAAATCGGCTTCAACGCGCGCTACTTGCTCGATATCGCCGGCCAGCTCGAAGGCGAGGAAGCGCGCTTTTTGCTCGCCGACCCCGGCTCCCCCACCATGGTCAAAGACGGCGGCGGCGAAGGCGCGCTTTATGTTTTGATGCCTATGCGGGTTTAGGTTGGCCAGCGAGATCACGCTCGCGACATAGGAGCTGATCATTGACCAACTGGTGCGAAAACCTCCTGGAAGTGGAAGGAGACAAAGAATCGATAGCTGCGTTCCGGGCGCAGTGCTTCGGTAGCGATGGTTTGTTTCATTTAGAACTTGTGTTGCC
>JANOKW010000091.1:0-18723 GCA_031419475.1 Hyphomicrobium sp.
TAGCGTCAATATTTCTGGCAAAAAAGCCGAACTGCAGCTTGGCACATAACTATGAATTGTAACTGCGTACTAGGCTGCCGCATTGGCATTGGTCTCTATTGTTGTAACCTACCCCCTAAAATCCGCCATCACCAACAGCGGATGCAGCGCCAGCCCCGCCGCTGCAAAGGCTTCATGTGCGCCCTCTTGGCGATCGACAACCGTGATGACGCGCACGATTTCGCCGCCCGCTTGCCGGATCGCTTCCGCCGCCTTGATCGACGAGCCGCCCGTGGTCGTTACGTCTTCGACGATCACGACGCGCTTGCCCGCCATCGTCTCATCGCGCGCGAGGCCCTCGATTAGGCTTTTGGTGCCATGTTCTTTCGCCTGCTTGCGGACGAAGAACGCGTTGAGCTTCCGCCCGCGCGCGTGGGACACGGCCGTGACGGCTGAGGCAACTGGCACGGCGCCCATCTCAAGCCCGCCCACAAGGTCCGCTTCGACGCCCTCAAGCTGATCGAGGATGAGCGACGCAATCAGGTGTGCGCCCTCGCTATCGAGCATCGTTGGCTTCATGTTGAAATAGAAAGTCGAGGTTTTGCCTGAGGCAAGTTTCATCTCGGGACCAACCTGGAACGAGCGCGCCTTGACGATCTCGACCAAGCGTGCCCGCTTCGCCATGTTGCCCGATTTTCCCTCAGCCATCGCTGCCCGCCTCTTGCATTTTGCACCCCGAAATGCGCAATCAGCCGAGTTTGAAGAAGGTGTCAAGGCAGAGGAGTGCGCGGCCCCGTGGATTGGACCGCCAGGATTGTGGGCGACGTACAAAAGCTCGCCGCGAACCCCCGCCGCGCAGCGCTGGCACTGCTTGTATTGTGCCTTCTAACTTATCTCCCCGGCGTCATTCGCCTTCCCGTCATCGACCGGACGGAAACATACTTCGCCGAATCGACAAGGGGCATGGTCGAGCGCGGAAACTGGCTCGATCCGCGCTTCGGCGAGACCGTACACAAGTTCCGCCCCATCGGCACGTTTTGGGCGCAAGCGGTCTCAAGAACTGCGGCGGGAGACGGAAATGCCCGCAACATCACAGTCTATCGGCTGCCGTCACTGATTGCTGTCACGCTTGCAGTGCTCGCGCTCTACTGGCTGAGCCTACCTTTGATTGGGGCAACGCCGGCACTTATCGCGGCGGGATTGTTTGCGGCCGCGCCTCTGACTGCGGTCGATGGGACACTCGCCATAGCCGATGGCCTTGCGTTGTTGCCAGCCACGGTGGCGATGCTGTCGTTGCTCAGGATCTATTGCGCCAAAGATGGCGAGGAGACCCGAAATATCGCGCTGTTGTTCTGGGTCGCCGTTGGCTTCGGTATGCTCGTCAACGCACTGCACACGCCCATCCTGGTGACGACGACGCTGATCGCGTTGTTCATCATGGAGCGCGATCTCCTCTGGCTGCGCCGCTTGCATTTCTTTCCGGGCATCCTGCTTGTACTCTTACTTGCCGCGCCCTGGCTTTACGTGCGCTCACTTCAAGACGGGGTGCCGTTTTCCGGAATGGGCGTGACGGAGTTCCTTGCGGCGCTGGGCGGCGCGCAAGACATGAAGCTGCGCGCCTTTCCCGGCACGTTTCTGTTGGCCGCCATTCTTGGATTTCTGCCCGGCACGGCACTGCTGGCACCTGCCGTGAAGCGGCTCTGGGACGAGCGGCAATCATGTTTGCCAAAGTTCTTGTTCGCATGGATCTCTGGCTACATCGTCTATCTCGAACTCATTTCCTCGAAGCCCGGCACTTACACGGTGCAGGTGATGTTTCCGGCGCTGGCCATGGCGGTGGCACTGCTGGTCCAGGCCTATGAGGAAAGACAGCCGTTGCCGAAGTTTCACGCTATCCCAAAGCCGCTGCTGGCGGCTCCCTTTGCACTACCTCTTATTGCCGCGCCGTATATCCTCATGCAGCAAACGCCCTCGCTATGGATACTGCCGTTCGCCGCCGCAATAACCGTGCTTTTCTATGTGAGTGCGCGCGAAGGCCTTGCCGGACGGCTGCAGGCATGGGCGGTAACAGGAATTGCCGCAGTTGCGCTGGTGACGATGACGATGAATGGCGCGGTGCTGCCGTCAATCGATAAAATCTGGCCAACGCGCCAGATCGAGCGCGCACTCGCCGGATGTCCGCCAGGTCCCATGAGCGTCATGGGGTTTCGCGAACCGGCCTCGCGCTTCATCCTGAATTCGGATCCGGCCGTCGCCGCACAAGACGCCGTGCGCGCCGCTCTTGTCGAAGGCCGCGCCACGTATCTCGCCGGCGAAGCTCGCGATCCGGGCCTAAAGTCCATGACCCGATTTCAGTACCGGCGTCCCCGGCCCGTGGCCTGCGTTGAAGCCTTCAACGCCATGCGCGGGTGCAAACTTTATTTCGAGGTTCTCTCGACCGGCGACGTGTCGGCCTGCACGGCCAGGGAGCGTTTCCCTTGTACGCCCGAATTCCAAGCCAAGGCCGATGCCGCCAAGCAGGACAAGGTCTGCAACTAGCGAATGGGGTCAGACCCCGGCGACGAACGTGATATAAGACTGCCAAACACCATGCCGCAGGACACCCCAAAGGACACCCCAAAGGATCGCTCATGTTCAATCCTGAAAGCCCGCCCGAGATCACAGCGTCGCGCTGGCTCAACTCCGATCAGAAGCTGTCGCTCAAGCACTACCGCGGCAAAGTTATTGTCGTCGTGGTGTTTCAAATGCTTTGCCAGGGGTCGCTCAAGGCGGGCCTGCCGCAAGCGATGCGTCTGCGCCGCGTGTTCGATGAAAAGGAAGTCGCGGTCATTGGGCTGCATACCGCATTCGAGACCCCTGAAAAACAGTCGATCGAGGAACTCGAAAAATTTCTCGATCATAGCGGCATCGATATGCCCGTCGCTTACGACAAGCCGCTCGGCACCGGCATGCCCGCGACCATGCTCGCGTATCAATTACAGGGCACGCCCGCGCTTATGATTTTTGATCGCCAGGGCCGCGTGCGCCGTCACTATCTCGGTGCCGTCGATGATTTGCGCATCGGTGCCGAAGTCATGGCCATGCTGACCGAAGATAAGAACAGCGCGCGCGAAGTTTCGCTTGCCGTTGAACGAAAACTGCACGCCGCCTTGATTGACCCGGAAGCAGACGAACACGACCACGTGCACGGCCCCGGCTGCAACCACGATCATGGGCAGGGCAATGGACCGGATAATGGTCAGGAGGCGCCCAAGGCAAAGAAGAACCCGGCGCATGGCAAGCCCGGTCACGTACACGGACCCGGCTGCAAGCATTAGTTTCACGTCATCCTCAGACGCGCTCGCCCCCTTGCGATGCGCGTTTGGGGATCCAGCATGAAACCTCTATCGCTGTGTTAGGCGCCGTCGGCACACTTTGCGCTGGATCCCCGAACGGCCTCGCGGGCTCGTCCGATCAAGGATGACGATCGCACGTGCCGAAATAATCCGGCCGGAGCGCGATTGTACTCTCCGGCCGCAGGCCAGCGCGCAATAATCAGGTGCTAAAATGAGTTCGCTGGCCACGAAGATGTAAAGGCGCGTTTTATTACGGCCTGGTTACAGAACTTTTTGTGAAAAAATTACGCGGCGGAACCAGCGGCACGGGGGATTGGTCACTGGCTCCGCCGCGCCCCGCTTAATCGAACAGAACGCTCAAGAGCTTGCGCGCGGGCGCAGCACTCGCAAGGCAGCGTTCGTGACCCAAACCGGTATCGCACTCAACCTGCGCTGTGCGGGCCCGCCACCACTTGTTGGAGAAGGACGGGCAGTAGGTTGAGACCTTGAGCTGCCAGGATTGAATAGCGCGGCGCTTGGCGAGGCCCGGCGCCACCTGACCTTTGTAGCGTTCGAAATCTTGCCCGCCTTCAACGTGGCTCGAGACGCCGCGCGCTTCGATTTTATCGCTGCACGTAGGGTCGTTAGCGAGCGCGGCGCCGGCGGAGAGCATGACGGCAGCTGCGGCGAGAACAATCCGTGTCGTTGGCCTGTTCATTGGAAATCTTTCTGAGGAAATTTTTCTGATTGATCGAAACGCGGCACTGCAAATACACATGGTCATTCGGCAACTGACGATCAATGTAGGGGGGCGAAGCTGAATGTCAGCTGTACGCCGGGAGAAATTCCCGCAAGCAGCGATAGAAAACATCGCGCCTTGGTTCCGGCGTTTTTTGTGACCTGTTTTTGCCATTTTTAGATTGAGGGAGACAGCTGTAACCTTCTCCTTATCACTTGAAACGCATGGGGAGAGCGTGCCCTTTCATCTTCAACCCGGCACCCGAATCGGTCTTTGGTCGCTCCTACAAGTCGAATGCGATGGAGCGGCACATGGTCGAGCGGATTTCACGACGTGGCACACGAGAGAAAAGCAGCGAAACGGCGCATGCGGCCGGCGCGCCCCTTGGCGTGTCGCATGCGTCCAAGAAAGAGTCGCCGCGCGCAAAGGCAAAAGCGAAACTCGCCTACTCCAAAAAAACCATCGCGCTGGTCTACGATTTCGACGGCACCCTGTCGCCCAAACCGATGCAGGAATATTCGTTTCTCCCTAAGCTCGGCATCAAGGCTGCGGATTTCTGGGCCGAGTGCACGCGGGTTGCTAAAGCCGAGCAGGCCGATCCGCTCATCACCTACATGCACCTGATGTACAAGAAGGCGAAAGAGAAGGGCCTGCGCGTCGACCGCAAGGATCTGGTGGCGCAAGGGCGCGACGTCGAACTTTATCCGGGTGTCGAAACCTGGTTCGGCGAGATCGGCAAGTACGTCGCGAAGCACGCGAGTTCCGACGGCGTCGTCATCAAGCACTACCTCGTTTCGTCAGGCCTCACTGAAATTATCGAGGGCACGAAGATCTACAAGAACTTCACACGAGTGTTTGCGAGCGAATACTGGTTCGACGCTTACGATTTGCCGTTTCCGAAGCGCGTCATCACGGATACGGGGAAAACGCAGTATCTCTTCCGCATCAACAAAGGCATCGAGGATTTAGGGGAGAGCATCAACAGCCACATGAGCGAAGACGCGCGCCCTATTCCATTTCCCAACATGATCTACTTCGGCGACGGCGAAACCGACGTGCCGAGCATGGCGATGCTGAAGAAGAACGGCGGGCACGCCATTGCGGTGCACGAGCCTCTTTTGCTGGCGCGCTCCGACTCTCGTTCCTCGAGCCGGCCGGAGCGCGCGACGGCTGTGGCGACCAACGCAGGACTGGAAAAGTGCGTCGATCTTTTCCGCGCGGGCCGCTGCGATTTCTACGCGGGCGCGGATTACCGCAAAGGGAGTGATTTGTTCAAGCGCACCACGCTGCTGTTGGATCGCATGCTGGCGGATATTCGCGTGAAGGAAGAGATGAGCGGGTTGGGGTAGGGGGGGTGAGTTGATCAACATGAATGACGACGTTGAAGTACCGGCAGTGCTTTACCACTACACTTCAAATAATGCATTTTTGTCGATACTTAAATCGCGAGAGCTTCGGCTTTCTGCGCTATCACAATCGAACGATTCACTTGAAGGCAAGTGGCTGCTGCATGCGCTCAAAAGCGAATGTCGTGAACAGGGGATAAATCAAGATCACCGACAGCAAATTGCGGATTTTGCCGAATACGTCTTCAAGTGGGTCATGGGCTACGGATTCTGTCTCTCTTCAGACCGAGATCAACTGAGTCAATGGCGTGGCTACGCTGATGATGGCCGCGGCGTAGCAATAGGCTTCAAAACAAATGAACTTCTGAAGTTGACGAATTTCGCATCAGTCTCCCGAGGGAAAACGGAGCTAAAGAAAGTTCTTTACGAAGTCGAAGAGCACAGGTTGCACGTTGCCCCAATAGTAAAAAAGTTATTTGAGGCATCTCGAAACTTGCCTCTTGACGACTCCCTTAGATTGGCTTTTGGGGCGGACCAAGACAGCGTTGAAAAGGATCACCCGGTTGCATCAATTCGATCAGCAATTCTTGGAGCTGTCGGTTCAATGTTCCAGCTCAAGAGCACCGCTTTCAAGGAGGAATCAGAATGGCGAATTCTAAGTGAAACGTTTCTGCTTTCTGAAAATGGAAAACGGGCACCCACCGACGACAATTTATCCTTCACCTCAAGCGGGCCACGAATAATTCCGCATCATGTTATCAAGTTTCCAGAGTCGTCTGACGATTTGATTTCTTTTGTTGTGTTGGGCCCCAAAAACAACACTCCGTGGTCGATCATCGACATGGCCTGTCATGCTGCCGGTGTACCGACGCATGGTATCGGAAATTCTATGGCGTCATATCGTTAGCCCACAAAACTCCGAACCGTAGGTTGGGGTAGGGCGCTGGAAAAATTTCTGGCGGCGTGCTCTGAATGTCGCGCGCCCGTAACCCAACCTACGTTTCCCGTCTTGAGCGGCAGCGAGACAATGCGGCTATCCGGGATCTTTCTCGCGCCAGTTGTGGTTGCAGCTATGCACCAATTGGATGGGAAAGCCCCCGGCTCTTCGCTCACTTCGCTATCGCGGCGTGTGCTCGGCCGGGGACGCGGGTGGAAGGAGAAGCCCATGGCCCTCGTCACGGCTCTTAGTTGTTGGGTTGCGGCGCGCGCACCGGCATTTGCATCCATCCGGCGCCACTCACCCCACCCGCTTTCCCGGAGGCCGCGCGGCGCATGAGCGGAGCAATGCGGCAATCCGGGATCGCGTGGGTCGAGATGTGCGCGATTGCTGAGGGGACGCGATCCCGGCTCTTCGATGCGCGATACGCGCATCTGCGGCCGGGAACGCAAACGGAGAGGGCGGCGCGCAGCTTCGTAGATGCCGAAGGTCAAGCATCCCCCCAAAAAATGGACCAGACCTTTGTTCAAGGTCCGGCCCATCGTTTGTCGCTTCGACGATCAAGGTACGCAATCAACTGCGAAGCGTAATGCGCCGTTAGAGCCTACGCGAAACAAAGAACTCGTGTGGCGCAGTTGATGAGATAACGCGCCGGTATGACATTCATTCCATCGCCACCGCGCGGCGCCTGTGGATAACTTTACGCGGCAGCGTAAGCCCCTGAATTGGCTTTGATCCCTCCACCACCCCAGCACTTATTTTGCCAGTCCCGGCGCCCCATGTTAGGGGACACGCCAAAGTTACACCCTGCTTGAGCCGAGGACACATGATGCGCTTCGATCCCCGCTATTCGCCAAAATCTACGGCGGCCACTTCTGCAAAGACCGATGAACTTGGGGCGATGCCCGAGTGGAATCTCAACGATCTCTACAAGGGGCCGGACGACGTCGCGATCGAAAATGATATCGCGGACGCGAGCAACGACGCGGTACGCATGAAGGCGCGATATCAGGGGAAACTTGCAGAACTCGCACAAGACGGCGCGAAACTCGCTGTTGTGGTGAAAGAGTACGAGGCGTTGTCGGACGTGATGGGCAAACTCGGGTCCTATGCAGGGCTCTACTATGCGCAAAACCAAGCCGATCCGGCGCGCGCGAAATTTTATGGCGACATCTCGGAATCTTTGACCAAGACCTCAACCAATCTCATTTTCTTCGAGCTTGAACTCAATCAGATCGATGACGCAGTTTTGGCCTCTGCGCTGAAGCACAAGGATCTCGCGCGCTACAAGCCTTGGTTCGACGATCTGTTGAAAGAAAAGCCGCATCAGTTGGACGAAAGAATAGAAACGCTCTTCACTGAAAAGAGTCAGACGGGGCGCGCGGCCTGGAACCGGCTTTTCAATGAAACGATGTCGAGCCTGAAATTCGACGTGGACGGCGAGACAGAACCGCTGTCGCTAGAGCCGGTGCTAAACCTGCTCTCGAACGCGGATGGGGCCAAGCGCAAGGCGGGCTCAGAAGCGCTGGCGAAAACGCTTGGCGCCAACGTCCCGCTCTTTACGCTCATCACCAACACGCTGGCCAAGGACAAGGAAATTTCCGATCGCTGGCGGCACTTCAAGGATGTGGCCGACAGCCGGCATCTGGCGAACCGCGTTGAAGCGCCCGTCGTTGACGCTCTCGTTTCAAGCGTGCGCGCGGCGTACCCGCGACTATCGCATCGCTATTACGCTATGAAGGCCAAGTGGCTTGGCTTGGAGAAGCTCAATCATTGGGATCGCAACGCGCCGCTGCCCGATAAGCCCGAGCGCGTCATTGCCTGGCCGGAAGCTGAAAAAATCGTGCTCAACGCTTACAGTGCCTTTGCGCCTGAAATGGCGGCGATAGCGAAGGAGTTCTTTGACAAGAATTGGATTGACGCGCCCGTGAAGCCCGGAAAGTCGCCGGGCGCATTCTCGGCATCGACCGTGCCAAGCGTGCATCCCTACGTGTTGATGAACTATCAGGGCAAGCCGCGGGACGTGATGACGCTCGCGCATGAGCTGGGCCACGGCGTGCATCAGATGCTGGCGCGCGCGCAAGGCCCGCTGCTGGCGCCGACGCCGCTGACATTGGCCGAGACGGCAAGCGTGTTCGGCGAGATGCTGACCTTCAAGGCGCTGTTAGCTGAGACGAAAGACAAACGCGAAAAGAAAGCGATGATAGCCTCTAAGGTCGAGGACATGCTCAACACGGTCGTGCGCCAGATCGCGTTTTATACCTTCGAGCGTAAGGTGCATGAAGCGCGGCGCACGGGCGAGTTGACGGCCGATCAGTTGGCGGCGATTTGGTTAGAGGTCCAGGCTGAGAGCTTAGGTCCGGCGATTGATCTGAAGCCCGGCTACGAAGTGTTTTGGACATACATCCCGCACTTCATCCATTCGCCATTTTACGTGTACGCCTATGCTTTCGGCGACTGTCTCGTCAATTCGCTCTATGGGCTTTACGCGGAATCGCATCCGGGGTTCGTGGAGAAGTATTTCGACATGCTGAAAGCCGGCGGTTCCAAGCATCACTCCGAGCTTCTCGCTCCCTTCGGGCTGGACGCGCGCGATCCGGCCTTCTGGAATAAAGGCCTCAAGGTAATCGAGGGCATGATCGATGAATTAGAGGCGATGGGTTGACACGCCTTACCGATATGCAATGCTCTGCTGTCGGAGTGGGGCATGGCGAAAAAGGGCTATCGCGTATTCGTTTCACACTCGGGTGACGACACCTGGGTGGCCGAGCAACTTTCACGATGTTTGGAAGACTGCGGCGCGAGCACATTCTTGGACCGCAGAGACATTGCAGCGGGCGATGACTTCAAAAAGCGCATAAAGGAAGAGATTCCCAAATGCGATGAATTGTTGGCCTTGTTCACGCCTTGGTCTCGCCGCCGCGCGTGGGTGAGGCATGAAATTGGTATGGCGGATGCCTTGAAGAAGCGCATAGTTTGCATATTTTATAAGGTAACTGTCCAAGACTTTCTAAATGACGAAGACGGACTGGGTCCATTAGATGGTTTGAACAATATCGACATCAACACGTTGGAGTCGTACTTTAAGGCTCTACGGAGAAGGATCAAATGAAACGGCCTCGGTTGTTCCTCTCTCATAGCGCTCGAGACGCTTCAGCGGCTGCTCTATTGGAAGAGTGGCTTGAGCGGCTTGGCTACGAGACCTTCAATCCAACGCGCGATGTTTTGGCGGGCGACGATTGGCGTTTGTCGGTGCAGGCTGCTATACGCAAGGCCGACGTTGTTCTTCAGTTGGTGGCGTCTCCGGAGTCGGCAGCTGCAAGTTGGATGGCCTACGAAGCAGGTATGGCAGAAGCGCTGGGCAAGAAACTTGTTTTGCTGGTGCCGGAACCATTGTCCTTAGCCCAGATACCCTCTGATCTTGCAGGGAGGCTCGTGCTCCGGCTGGACACTCGTACACCGGAGCGCACAGCACGAGAAGTCGCACATTTTCTGGCTGCAGCCTGAAGTGGCCTGAATTTATTCAATTTTCCTCTCCGTAGTCTGAGAACGCTGCACATTCTGTACAACAAATGTTTGACAGCGCACCGCTCCTGTGTTAGACATTTTGTACAACGCGAGTTGGGAGGTTCGCCGCGATGAAGCTCGAGATCAAGAAAATCGGTAATTCCACTGGGCTCATTTTGCCTAAGGAACTGCTTGTGCGTTTGGATTTGAAGCAAGGAGACGAGGTTGTGGTGACGGATGCTCCCAACGGCTTCAGAGTGACACGAGATAATTCGGATTTCGAAACGGCCATGCAGATTGTCGATGATATCATGGTCGAGTATCGGGAAACGCTAGAAGCTCTCGCCAAATGAGTGAACCGAGGTGGTTGGCGCTTGAAGAGGTCATCGCCGCCCATGAACGTCAGCTCGCACGGTTTGGTGGCCCACCCGGTATCCGCGATCGAGGCGTTCTGGAATCGGCACTCGGACGCCCGCAAAACAAATGGAATTATGGTGAGACAGACTTGGCGGTGTTGGCTGCGGCCTATGCCTTCGGTATCGCACGTAATCACGCTTTCGTGGACGGCAACAAGCGCGCCGCATTTGTGTCGCTCGTGCTCTTTTTAAGGTTGAATGCAGTCGCGTTTCAGCCTGACAAGGCGCAAGCAACCGTCATCATCCAGGATCTCGCCGCCGGCAAGGTCGATGAAGCTGGCTTAACGCGCTGGATTAAGGACAATTGGCCGAAGTAGCTATCCGTCTGGGAGGCCCGGGCTGGCGCCGCCCAACGGGTAACAGTTTCGGACAGAAAAGGAGTTGCGCACACATGTTGAAGGTGACGGGACGCCGGCGGGTCAGCAAAATGCAAGTCAGTGGCAGCGCTCCCATATATCCATCGACGACGAATGTAGCGCAACCCCATTACGAAAAGTCAAGGGCCATTCAATCGGTAAACGTGCGATTTTGCCGCTTCCCTTGAGTCTGGCCTGGGAGTAGAAGCGCCCCACTTTGCTGCATTGCAGCTTTATGAGAGGCGAGGTGCCTGAATGGCACAAACGCAGTCTGCCAGCCACTCCACAGATCCTGGCGCTGGCGATGGACATACCGACAAAAATTTCTGGGCTTTGGCCCTCGGCTCCATCGGTGTCGTCTTCGGCGACATCGGTACAAGCCCGCTTTACGCGTTCAAGGAAGCGATCCACGCAGCGCACGCGCGGGGCTTGAGCGTTGGTGAGGCGACGCTTGGCGTCTTGTCGCTTATCCTTTGGGTGCTCATCCTCATCGTCTCGGCGAAGTACGTGTTGATCCTGCTGCGCGCCGACAACAAAGGCGAAGGCGGCACATTCGCACTCATGGCGCTCGGACAGTCGGTAGCCAAACGCAGTGCTCCGCTTCTCGGCGCGCTCGGTGTGGCGGGCGCCGCGTTCTTTTATGGCGATGCTGTGATCACGCCGGCGATTTCGGTTTTGTCGGCGGTTGAAGGTTTGAAGTTGGTCGTGCCTGGGCTTGGTAAAAACGTTATTCCGATGATCTCTATTCTGGTCATCACCGGCCTCTTTTGGATGCAGGCGCACGGCACGGACCGGATTGCGAAGTTTTTCGGTCCCATCACCGCGCTCTGGTTTCTGGTCCTCGCTATCGGCGGGTTGATGCACATTGCGGACAATCTACGGGTCTTGAATGCCATTAATCCGTTTTATGGAATTTCATTCGTTTGGCGCCACGGAGTCATTGGCCTAACGATCATGGGCCTCGTTTTTCTGGCAGCGACCGGTGCTGAAGCGCTTTACGCAGATCTTGGCCATTTTGGCCGCAAGCCCATTCAAGCCGCTTGGTTCTGGTTCGTGTTTCCAGCGCTCATCCTCAACTATTTCGGCCAGGGCGCGCTTGTGATGAGCGATGAGACGGCGCTGGAAAATCCTTTCTACCGGCTCTATCCCGATTGGGCATTGATTCCGATGCTTATCCACGCGACGTTCGCGACGGTCATTGCCAGCCAAGCCGTGATCACAGGCGCGTTTTCGCTGACCCGTCAGGCAATTCAGCTCGGGCTCGTGCCGCGTTTCGAGATCCGTCACACGTCGGAAAGCATGGCGGGTCAGATCTACATGCCGCGTATCAACTGGATGCTGTGGGGTGCCGTCGTTACCGCCGTCGTTATCTTCCAAAACTCAACTAACCTCGCGGCCGCGTATGGAGTGTCCGTGACTGCGGCGATGGTGATCGATAGCTTGATGGCCTTCTTCGTGGTTTGGAAATGCTGGAAGTGGCCGATGTGGCGGGCGGCAGCGCTGATGATTCCGTTCCTGCTGATCGAACAGGTTTTCTTCTCGGCAAACATCCTCAAGCTGTTTGAAGGTGGCTGGGTGCCCATCGGTATCGCGGCCGGATTGTGCCTCATCATGTACACTTGGGTACGCGGCACACGGCTGCTCTCTAAGGCAACCAAGCGCGATGAAGCGGATCTCGAGTGGCTGGTGCGCAAGTTGGAGGCGAAGCCGCCGCACCGCGTGCCGGGCACCGCCGTGTTCCTGACAGGCAATCCCTTTGCCGCCCCGACATCGATGATGCACAACTTGAAGCACAATCGCGTCATGCACGAACGCAATATTCTGCTGTCGATCAAAACCGAGGATACGCCGCGCGTGCCTCGGCACGAGCGCGTGACGGTTGAGCGTGTTTCCGATCACTTCATCCGCATCATAGCTCGCTACGGCTTCATGGAAACGCCGAGTGTGCCGAAAATCCTCGAACATGCCCGCCGCAAAGATTGCAAAATCGAGATGGGCGCAACGTCGTTTTTCCTGTCGCGCCGGTCATTGCGTATCACCTCGAAATCCGAGATGCCGCGCTGGCAAGAACGCTTGTACATTGCGCTCGCAGGCAGTGCCGAAGACGCAACGACGTATTTCCAGATTCCAACGGATCGCGTCGTCGAAGTCGGCACGCAAGTGGCGGTTTAGCGTTGGTCATTAGGTGGCGATTACTGCGCCGGTGTGTTGCCAGGATAGCTCGCGAAAACTTCCGAAGTGCCGTCTTTCTTGATTAGCAGGACGTCAAACGGCTCGACCGTGCCATCGGTTTCCATTCCGGGCGAGCCAACCGGCATTCCGGGCACGCTGAGGCCAATGGCGTCCGGTTTTTCGGCGATGAGGCGCGCGATGTCTTCGGCGGGAACGTGGCCTTCGATCATGTAACCTGCAATTTTTGCCGAATGGCATCCGGCAAATTTTTGCGCAACGCCTGCCGACGATTTTATCTGATTGATAGCGGCGTTCGATGTGTCGGTGACAGCGAGAGAGAAGCCCTTGGATTGCATGTAGGCAACCCAGGCTTTGCAGCACCCGCAGGTTGGGGTTTTCCAGACTTCGCCCGTCTCACCAGCGATGGCTGCGATGGAATAGAAGGCCATCGCAAACAGGTTCGACATAACATGGGTCGCGGGGCGCGGCATCAAAACCTCCTGGAGTAGCGCTGAATTCAAACTTACCACAGCTGAGGGCGCGCTGTGAAATCATGACGGCCGGCGAGAGATCCCGCCGACCGTATCGCAGAACATCGCAATCCATTCTTAGAGCACAAAGTCTCCAGCCGATAGCGCCACGAGCGGATCGATCTTGATGATCATCTCGGCCGCACTATCGTTGTCAGTGTTCAGCAGGATGACGGTATCTTGGCTCGTAGCGTCGAGAACGTAGCGGATTTGACCGGCCGCCGTGAAGTTGTTGTTGCCGATAAAGGTGAATGCCTGGTTGCCAGCCTGGGTGGCGCGGGCATCGATGTCGGCAACGTTGATCTTGTCCAAGAGATGTACAAAGTCGGCGATCATATCGGCCGTCGCGCCGGTAACGCCAGAGTCGGCGAGAGACGTGAACTTGAACGTGTCTGCGTTGGCGCCGCCTACCAGATAGTCCTTGCCGATGCCGCCAACGAGGGTATCCGTGCCGAGTTCGCCAAAGAGCTGGTCGTTGCCGGCTTCGCCATAGAGTATGTCGTTACCAGCGTTGCCGTTGACATAGTCATTTTGGTTGCCGCCGAACAGTACATCCTGGCCGTTACCACCGAACAGCGTGTCGTTGCCGTCGCGCCCGCGCAGCAGGTCGTCGCCATTGTTGCCGTGCAGCCGGTTGGCCTGCGCGTTACCGTAGACATAATCGTTGAGGACCGAGCCGGTGGCGTTTTCAAAACCGCCGAGAAAGGTTTCTACGTTGATGCTGCGATCCTTGGCCCAACCGAGTGCAAGGTCGATCGAAGCGCCGTTTGAGGCATTGGCAATGAACGTATCGATGCCGGCGTCGCCGTGGAATTCGTTGCCGGTATCGAGCGAACTGACGACGATATCGTCACCAGCGCCCGCCCTGACAATGTCATAGCCGGACGAGCCGCCGTTCAAGGCGCGATTGTCGAAGATGAGGTCGGCACCAGCAAAGCCGAACACCCGGTCATTGCCGCCGTGCATGCTCATTGTGTCGTTTACTGTCGTCCCGGCAATATCGTCGTTTGTGCCAAAATCGAAAGTGTTGCCGAGGATCTTGCGAAGATCTGAGACGATCGCCATTGTCGTTCTCCTAGAGGTTGATGTCAGTGCCATGGGGCCGTCCGACAAACCTTAGGAGGTGGGTCATGTTGGCGCTGTAACGGGCGGAACAACAGCGGCGCAACACATTATAAAGTGAACATTGGATTAAATGGCATATCCACCGCACGGGGAATGTTCCCGGCGGAACGGGGCCGCCGGGATTGTCCTCGCGCCGATCAGCTGTGATGCGCGGAGACCGCATGTAGCACTTCGCCCGAGAGCTTCGACTTCGCATTCGGTGTCATCACATCGCGCGCCGTCAGTTTCGAGACGCGCACGCAAACGGCCGGAGAAAGCATCTCCGGCCGTCTTCGTTTTGAATGTGCGATTGCTTACAGAATGAAGTCGCTTGCCGACAGCGCAATGTTACCCGTCAGGTTGACGACCATTTCAGCTGCCGAGTCCGTATCGGTGTTGAAGCTGACGACCGTGGTGTTCGTAGATGCAAAGTAGTGCGACTTGATCTGACCCACGTTCGAAAAGCCGTGGTCGCCGATGTAGTTGAACGCCTGATCGCCATACCGGTGACTGGCGTCGATGAATAACACGTCTATTTTGTCAACGCCGTGCTGGAAGTCGGTTATCGCGTCCGGGCTTGCAGTGAGGCTATCGCTGAGTGCGCGGAAGATGAATTTGTCCGCGCCGCCGCCGCCGGTCATCGTGTCGATGCCAAGGCCGCCATCGAGCGTGTCGATGCCGAGCCCGCCAAGCATCCTGTCGTTGCCGGTGCTGCCGATCAGGAAGTCGTTGCCTGCGTATCCATACATCAGGTCGTTTCCAGCTTGACCGTTCATGAAGTCGTTGCCGTCGCCGCCGTTCATGTAGTCGTTGCCGGAGCCGCCATAAAGTTTGTCGTTGCCGAAGCCGCCGATTGTGGAGTCGTTTCCGGCATCGCCCGAGACGAGGTCATCGCCGTAGCCGCCCTGCACAAGATCGTTGCCGTCGCCGCCGAAAACCTGGTCGTTGCCATCGCCGCCGTCGATGAAGTCATAGTTTCCGCCGCCTGACACGTAGTCGTTGCCGCCGCCGCCTTTGAGGTCGTTGGACGCTGTGTCGCCGTAGACCCAGTCGTTGTAGCCAGAGCCGGCCACGTTTTCGAAACCGACAACCTGGGTTCTCTCGCCGGTGATATTGTTTTGGGCGTAATTCAAATCGAGACGGACATAGACGCCGGTCTGGTTGGGCAGGAAGTTCAGCGTGTCGGTGCCGAGGCCGCCGTAGTAGCCCTGTCCACCGTAATCATAGATCGAATTGGCCGAGTCGAGGCTCGAGACGACCGTGTCGTTGCCAAGGCCTGTGGAAATGACGTCGCTGCCCGACCATCCGCCGTACTGCGAACTGGTGTCGTAGACCCAATCGTTGCCGCCATCGATGTCGTTGAAGAAGTCGTTGCCGCCGTAGAGGGTGACGACGTCGTCTGCAGCGGTGCCATAAATGGTGTCGTTCGAGAACGTGTCGCGCCATTGGCCGTTCAGGTACTTGAGGTCATGTAAGTAAGCCATTGTCTGTCTCCATGTTTGGATGATTGAAGGTGCATTGGATCGCGTGTTCCTCACCCTAGGCAGACCGGCGTGGACTTGCAGTTCCGTAGGAGACAGCTGTTGGGGGACGTCCCATGCCGCATTCTCAGCCTAGAAAGGGCGGCCCGAACCGGAGTGCTATTTAATTTAAAGACCGGCGGTGGAACTACTTGCCGGTCAGTTGCGCGCGGTACGCATTGATGATGGAGATCATCTCGCGGCGGATGACGGGGGAATAGTTCACATACCGCACCACAGGCCAGGCGAGATAACTATTCACGCCTTTGACGTTGGCGAGGCCGGGCGTGGCCGTGACGGCAAGGCCGTCTTTGAATGTGACGTGCGGGGCGAAGGTGCCGGTCACGTCAAAGGTGCTGTTCCTGGTTTGAACGGTGCAGACCACCGGCTGGGGCGGGGCGTTGAAGATGTGGTTTGCTTCGGTCAGCGCTGGTTGGACAAGCTCGCGGCTGACCCGGACTGTGACGCGGCAGGAAGCGTCCTGGAGCCGTTCGCGGGTCAGACGGCGCATGTCGGCGCGCTCCTGGTTCGTCAACAACACCGTGTATTCGCAGGAAATTTCGGGCGTGGTTTGGCGTACGCTGTCAAGGCAGGCGCGCAGGCCGCCGCCCGAGTCCGGTTGTCCGGCAATTGCGGGGGTGCCTAAAAACACGGCTGCCAAGGCCAGAAAGGCTCGCCCCAAAAGGGGCTTCTGTTCGCTTTTCCTTGGACAAGGGGACCAAGCTAGCCGATAGCCGGACAAAGCCATTTGCGCTCCCTGCGAAACATTGTCATTGTTCCAAAGATCGTTTGATCCTGGCTTGATGATGGCTAGGCATTGCGTTACCAAAACGGCCGAACAGGCTCTCAAGCAGGGAGAAAAAACGTGGGTGTGAATACTTCGGGCGGTCATCCCGCCATGGACTACAATGAACACAACAAGACGTACGCGGGCTTCCTTCGCTTGACGAAGATCGCGATCGTGCTTCTTGTTCTGCTGCTAGCCGGTATGAAAGTTTTCTTGGTTTGAGCATTCTAAGGGGTAGACCCTTAGATTTCTAACTCGATCCAGGGCAGGCTGATTGTTGGGCCTGCCCAAATCGTTTTCTGGCCTGCAACGTCCGCACCCGCAACATCGGCCAACAACATCGGAAGTGCCCATGGTCACGATAGCTGTCACGCGCGAAGCGGCTGACGAACCGCGCGTTGCGATTTCGCCGGATACGGTTAAGAAATTTGTGGCGGCCGGTGCTGCCGTCCGCGTCGAAGCAGGTGCTGGGCTCAGATCACGTTTTTCGGACGACGCATTGAAAGCAGCGGGTGCCGAAATCGTTTCGCACGCTGATGCGCTCAATGGGGCCGATATCCTGTTAAAGGTGCGCCGCCCGTCGTCAGACGAGATCAAAGCACTGAAGCCTGGTGCCGTGGTCGCGGCCATGATCGACCCTTACGGCGATAGCGCAGCGCTTGAAGCGCTGGCCGCCACAGGCGCCTCGATCTTCTCCATGGAATTTATGCCGCGCACGACGCGCGCGCAATCGATGGACGTCCTGTCCAGCCAAGCAAACCTCGCGGGCTATAAGGCGGTTGTCGATGCGGCGGGTATGTTCGGGCAAGCGCTGCCGATGATGATGACGCCGGCGGGCACAGTGCCGGCAGCCAAAGCGTTCATCATGGGTGTCGGCGTTGCGGGTCTACAGGCTATCGCCACAGCGCGGCGCATGGGCGCGCAAGTGACGGCGACCGACGTGCGCCCGGCAACGAAAGAACAAGTGCAGTCTCTTGGCGCCAAGTTCGTCGCGGTCGAGGACGAAGAGTTCAAGCAAGCGCAAACGGCGGCGGGATATGCGAAACCCATGAGTGCCGAATATCAGGCCAAGCAAGCCGAACTCGTCGCTAACCATATCAAGCTGCAGGATATCGTCGTCACGACAGCGTTGATCCCGGGTCGACCCGCGCCGAAGCTCATCAGCAGGGCGATGATCGAGAGCATGAAGCCGGGCGCTGTCATCGTCGATCTCGCAGCCGAGCGCGGCGGCAACACGGACATGACAGAGCCAGGCAAGACAATTGAAACACCAAACGGCATCAAGATTGCCGGACCGCTTAATCTTGCGGGCTCAATAGCCGTCAACGCCTCAAGCCTTTACGCCAAAAACCTTCTCGCCTTCGTCGATATCATGATCGACAGACAAGAAAAAAAGCTTGCCATCAATTGGGAAGACGACATCATCAAGGGCACGCTCGTCGCCAAGGATGGCAAAATCGTTCACCCGAGTCTCATCAAAGCCTCTTGAGGGGAATGCCAATGCGCACGCTGAATTTGAGCTTCGCCGCGTTCGCCGCATACATGCTTTTTATGCCTGCTGCTATGGCGGCCGATGGCATGGGTGGCGCGGTCGATCCCGTGGTTTATCGCCTGATGGTTTTCGCGATGGCGATATTCGTCGGCTACTACGTGGTGTGGTCGGTGACACCCGCATTGCACACGCCTTTGATGAGTGTGACGAACGCCATTTCGTCGGTTATCGTTGTCGGTGCGCTGCTAGCCGTCGGCGTCGCCTTGACGGCATCCGACAGCGTGCTGGCCAAGATCTTCGGCTTCCTCGCGCTGATCATGGCCTCGATCAATATCTTCGGCGGCTTTTTGGTGACCAACCGGATGCTGTCGATGTACAAGAAAAAAGACGCGCCGGCGAAAAAGTAAGGCACAGGGGTCAGACCTCTTGCAAGCAGCTCATGTGATTGAACTCGAACGTCAGTGGCAAGGGGTCTGACCCCGTTTCACAGGAATTCTCCCCATGTCCGCAAACGCCGCCGCGCT
>JANOKW010000092.1:0-3582 GCA_031419475.1 Hyphomicrobium sp.
GGCGCTTCAACCATCGCTACGATCTTGCCGCCATGATATCCGTGATGACACTCGCCGCCGTCAGAACACCCCCGGTCACCTACTATGACCTCAAGTGGGCTGACTATGGTGCGTAATCAGGTTGCGCGAAGCCGCTTGCATCAATATCAGTCCGGTGCTTCCATGCCATATGCTGACAGGAGGTAATGTCATGGCCGCTATTTCGTCAATTCCCTTGCAGCGCAATTCGCCCGACGGCGTCGTGAAAGTCGATCTCGACGAGCGCGCGTTTCTGTTTCCGCAAACCAAAAGCCTGACGCAGCTGCAGATCTTTGTTCACAAGCCGCAGCTTATTCGCTTCGAAGTTGTCTACGCTTTCAATCATGCACACGCGAGTTCGTCGCTCTTCGATATCAGTTTTTGCGATTGCGCTGAGCTTTCGCGCCGCCTGGTTGAAGCGGTCTACCGCGCGCAATCGACGCAAATCGTGATGGACAACCTGAGTTTAGCCATGACCGTAGCGCCGAACGGCTATATCATTCAAATTAACGAACATGCGGCTTCGACCGAGATGTTCATTGGCACGGGCTCAATTTGGCGCGTGCTATCGGGTATTGCCCGCGCGGTAGATTTGCTCGCACCGCAGGCTGGACACTAAAGTTTGGCGGGGCCCTGATTCGCGGGTTCCGTTGACGACTCCGTCTCAATCCTACCGATGGGTGAAGCTGCACCGAACATGCTGGTATTTCTCGTGAGGTCGTAAATGTCGCTATTACCCCACCGCGCGCCCGCATGGAACAAGGACCCGCATGGAACAAGGAAAGGTGACCTGCTAGAGAAGCATCAGAGACTCACCTTTCCGACGGAGACCCCATGGACGATACACCCATCGAAAGCCTGGCCCGCTCTGAGGCCGCGTCCCTCATCCGCGACTATTACGCCGCCTTCAACACCGGCGACACGGAAGGCATGCTCAAGTTTCTGACCGAGGACGTTATCCACGACATCAACCAGGGCGAGCGCCGCCAGGGCAAGGACAAGTTCCGGGCTTTCAACGCGCGCATGACGCACAACTATTCCGAGCAATTGAAAGACGTCGTCGTCATGGTGTCGAAAGACGCAACCCGCGCCGCCGCCGAGTTCAACGTGCACGGCGTCTACAAGAACAACGACGAAGGGCTGCCCCCCGCAACGGGCCAGAAGTATGTGCTTCCGGCCGGCACGTTCTTCTCCATTCGCGACGGCAAAATCGCGCGCGTGACGACCTATTACAATTTGACAGACTGGATTACGCAGGTCGCGGGGTGAGACAAAGTTCGGTCAATCGTTACGATGACCCAACATTGCAACCGGCAAGATCGTTGGGTCTGCGCGTTCGCTTGATCCAACCTACAAGTGGCCGCCATGTCTGAGAAAAAGAAACTCGACGTCAAATCCGTGACCGGCAAGGATATCATCGATATCCTACCGGACTTGGCGCGCCTGCGCATCATCGTGTTTCGCGATTGGCCGTATCTCTACGACGGCACACTCGACTATGAGGAAAAGTACCTCACTAAGTTCGCCGCCGCCAGTGGCGCGGTGGTCATTTGTGCTTACGACGGCGCGGATATGGTCGGCGCATCGACCGCCGCACCCATGATCGAGCATGCTGAGGAATTTGGCGAGCCTTTTAAAAAAGTAGGCTACGATCTGGCGAAGATTTTTTATTGCGGCGAAAGCGTTTTACTCAAGAGCCATCGTGGCTATGGCTTGGGGCACGCTTTTTTCGACGGACGTGAAGCCCAGGCCCACAAACTTGGCGGCTTCACGCACTCGACCTTCTGCCGCGTTGTGCGGCCAAACGATCACCCGTTGAAGCCCGCCGGCTACGCGGCCCTCGATCCCTTTTGGAAAAAACGCGGATACTTCCCCGTCGATGGCATCGTTGCAACCTACGACTGGAAAGATATCGACCAACCGGGTGAAACCGCCCACAAAATGCAGTTCTGGATGAAAGAACTCAAATGACCCTCCCCGTCACGCTCAAGGTCGCGAGCGCACAATATCCGATTGGGCAGCCGCACTCGATCCATGAATGGGAAGACAAGATCGCCGTCTGGGTCAAATCGGGCGCGGCGACGGGCGCGTCGCTGCTGGTATTTCCCGAGTACGCCGCGATCGAACAGGCAGCCGCTTTTGGCCCCGAAGTTTACGGCGATCTCAAAGCGACGCTGACCAAAGTTGCCGAGCTCGCTGGAAGCCGCGTCGCGCTACATGCGGGCCTCGCGAAAAAGCACAACGTGCACATTCTCGTTGGTTCCGGCCCAGCACTCAAGTCAGACGGCCGCTTTGTCAATGCCGCGCAGCTTGTGACGCCCAAGGGCGATATCGGCGAACAGGAAAAACTCGTCATGACGCCGTTCGAGCGCGGCTGGGGCATCTCAGCCGGCGGACCGTTGCGCGTGTTCGAGACGGTCATCGGCGTATTTGGGATCGCCATTTGTTACGACAGCGAATTTCCGCTGCTGGTGCATGCCATGGCAGAGGAGGGCGCTGAAGTCGTGCTTGTGCCGTCCTGCACGGAACGCATCTCCGGATATCACCGCGTGCGCACAGGATCGCTCGCGCGCGCGCTCGAGAATACAATCGCGACGGTGCAAAGCCCAACCGTTGGCGATGCGCCCTGGTCGCCAGCCGTTGATTTCAACGCTGGGTCCGCTGGCATTTACGTGCCCTCCGAACACGGCGTCTCAGACACAGGCGTCCTTGCTGAAGGCACGCTCAACAAGGCGGAATGGGTCACGGGCACGGTCGATCTCGCACGGCTGCGGCGTGTGCGCGAAACCGGCGAAATGCGCAATCGTTTTGACTGGAACCTGCAGCCCGGCGCGCCTGCAGCAACTGTGAAGGTAGAGAAGATTAGCCTCTTATAGACCCTCGGCGCATCCGGGGAGTTTCGCCATACCGTAAAACAGTATAATCTCCGCTCTCATGATCAAGAGCTTCCGCTGCCGGGATACCGCAGCACTTTTCAATGATCAACCCATCCGGCGGTTTGCGGCTTTCGAGAGAGCTGCGCGGCGCAAACTTGAGATGCTGGGACGCGGCGGGTCGGTTTGAGGACTTGCGAGTCCCGCCGGGCAATCGGCTTGAAGCGTTAAAGGGTGATCGGAGAGGTCAGCATAGCATCCGCATCAACGACCAATGGCGCATTTGTTTTGTGTGGAATGAAGGCGCTGAGAACACCGAAATTATCGACTATCATTAGAACCGAGGCGGCAGATCATCATGACTAGAAAACTTTCACCAATTTCGCCGGGCGAAATTCTGCTCGAGGAGTTCATGAACCCGCTTGGGCTCAGCCAAAACCAATTGGCGCGGGATCTTGGCGTTAACCCGGCGCGGGTCCATGAAATCGTGCACGGACGCCGCGGGGTTTCAGCCGAAACGGCGCTGCGTCTCGCCGCCTATTTCCGCACGACCCCCGAGTTCTGGCTCAATTTGCAGACGCGTTATGACTTGAAAGTCGCCGAGCGGGCACACGGAAGTGCCATAAAGAAGTCGATCCGGCCATCGACGGCACGCGCCGCTTAAGCTCTACTTCAGCTTCCACGTCGCCGT
>JANOKW010000093.1:0-2938 GCA_031419475.1 Hyphomicrobium sp.
TGATGTGATGTCGCCAGGCTGATGGATCCAGGCCACCTTGAGCTTGCCGACGTTGGATTTGTTGATCTTGTCGAGCGGGCTATAGCGCCAGGAGCGATAGTCGCCATTATATTCTGTCCAGTTTCCGTTGACGTCTTGTGCGAAACCAGTTGTCGGGACTGCGGCAGCCATGATTGTGCCTAAGGCCAACCATGCTGTGACTCTTTTTAGGCCTATCATTCTGATTTCCTCCATACGGTGTGAACCTAGTATTATTGCTCATGTCCAATAGCGGCGCACCACACCCTCGCTGACAATGTCCGCGACTTCAAGTCCTTCCGGCGAGACCATTTCAGCACCCGCCCGGTCTCGGTTTGAGCGTTGCTGCACTTTGGGCCCGCGTCAAGGAACTTGGCTATCCGATATACTAAAGACATATCTCGACAAGTCCGGATAGAACGTTTGCATCAGTCGCCAACATGAGGCGACGCAAATTGCGTTATTCCTGGGGAACGTTGTCGCCCAGCTACAAAGGCTGTCGCTGTTGCGACAGGTGGTTCGCGACATCTGGCGCAACCCCATGCGATCACGGCTTCGGACGAACCCCGATTTCAACCGGAATTGACCTGCTGCAATGGCTCGCTGCCAGTGACATGGAATCTGCGTTCTCACTTGCGACGTCGACCTCATCAAAAGAAATATCGCGCCACAACAACCGGCAGGAGAGAAGCATGAAATTACGTTGGAGCGGCAAACAGCCCTGGACCACATTCATCGGTGCCGCAGTCATCGGCCTCCTGGGCACCGGCACAGCTATCGCCGCAGGCAAGGGCCCAGGCTTCGACGACCCGAACAATTGGCCTGAGTATCATCGAAGCTACAACGCCTGGCGATTCAGTCCGCTGGAACAGATCAACAAGGGCAACGTCAAGAACCTGCGCGTGGCCTGGATTCACCAGCCAGGCACGATCACTCATGGTCTTCAGGCTACGCCAATCGTGATCGATGGCGTGATGTATACCATCGCTGCCGATAACAACGTGTTCGCGCTTGATGCGGCGACCGGCAAGGTCATGTGGCGATACACCGCCAAGCTCGACCCGATAGTCAAGGAAGTGTTCTATCAATCGGCGAGTCGCGGCGTCACCGTGGGTCGCGGTAAGGTCTTCGTCGGCACCCTCGACGGACGCTTCGTCGCGCTCGACCAGAAGACCGGCAAGGAATTGTGGTCAACCCAGCTCACCGACATGAAAAAGGAGTGGGGCGCTCTGTTCTCGTCTCCGCCGCAGTTGGCAGGGGACACACTGTTCGGTGGAACGACCGGCGGCGACCAGCCAATCATCGGCAAGATCTTCGCTGTGAATGCCGACACCGGCGCGCGCACCTGGACCTTCGAAGTCCCCAAGGACGACCCGAAGAGCTGGCCCGGCGACAGCCGCAACGTGGGGGGTGGCTCCGCCTGGCTTCCGGGAACCTACGATCCGACAACCGATACGATCTACATCGGGACCAGCAACGCGGCGCCGGACTTCAATCATGACCGTCGCAAGGGCGACAACCTCTACACGGCCACGGTGCTCGCGCTCGAACCGAAGACGGGCGAAATTAAGTGGCATCGACAGGAAGTGCCGCAGGACACTTGGGACTTCGACGCCGCATACGAGGCCTTGCTGGTGCCTGACGGCCAGGGCAAGTCGGCGCTTGTACATCTGAACAAGAATGGCTTTGTCTACGTGATGGACAAGGACACCGGCGCCATGCGCAACGCCTGGCAATACTCGGAAAACATGAACTGGGCTAAAGGTGTGGACCCGCAGACCGGCCTGCCGATAGACCCGGTTTACCCCGAAACCGACCAGAAAAAGCTGCATTGCCCGAACCTTCTGGGCGGGCGCAGCTGGAACCACGGCGCCTACAATCCAAACACGAAGCTATGGTACTCACAGGGTATGGAAGTCTGCAACTACGTGACGAGCGCTAAGCAGGAAGCGGCCACTCCCTTCGGCGGTCTATCGCTCGGCTTGTCCGACATCAAGCTAACCGATCCTCCGGGCAAGAAGGCCGACGGCTGGCTTGCTGCTTTCGACCCGATCTCAGGCAAGCAGGCGTGGAAAGTGCGCTTCGACATGCCACCGTTGAGCTCGGTGCTGGCCACGGCCGGTGGGCTGGTGTTCACAGGCGATATGTACGGCAACTTGTTCGCCTTCGACGCCGACAATGGTAAAGAGCTGTGGAAGTTCAACGCCGGCTCCGGCGCGCGCGGCGGTCCCATTAGCTACGCAGTCGGCGGCAAGCAATACATCGCCATTCCGACCGGCCTGAGTTCGCATGCGCCGGGTTTCCTGAGCGGGGCCTTCCCGCAAATTAAAGACCTACCTGGAGGTGCCGCACTGCTCGTTTTTGCGATCGATTGAGTCCTGAAATGCACGGCAACGGATAGCTGCCGTTTGCGGATACCGGCGACTGTGTCGCTGGTATCCGTGATAACAGTTTGTTTGACTGCTTTGACTGCAAGGAAATCTCGCCCTATGTATCGGATGAATCGCCAGCGTATCGTGTGTTTTGTGACCCTCGTCACCGCGGTCGCCCTGGCTCCTCAAGTCGCGCGCGCCGCCGGCGGTGCAGTTGAATTTGCGGTCCCATTCGAACTGTCGGACCCTGTGCGCATCGCGGCCGGCAAGAAGCGATTTGGCGTGAACTGCGCCGCTTATTGCCACGGCTCCGAAGGTGAGGGCGGCAAGACGCCGAGCTTCAAGGGAAAGAACGACTTCTCACCCGCGGCGGCCCACAAGGTCATCACAGAAGGTCGGCGCGCGGCCGATATCATGCCGCCTTGGGGCAACTCATTTACATCGGAGGAGATCTGGGAACTAGTGGCTTACCTAAGGAACCTCTGAGCAACGCTTGTGTTTGACGATTGGCGGGCTGTGGCGATGTTTTTTCGTCAGCGGCAGGCGTT
>JANOKW010000094.1:0-8634 GCA_031419475.1 Hyphomicrobium sp.
GGGTCGAGCATCGTAACGCCAACCCAAAGCCATTCCAATGGACCGCCAAATCCAGCACACTCATCGGCAAGCACCGCCGCGCCAGGAAAGCGCTGGCTTCACTCGGCGGGGGATGCGAATGAATGAGTCAGAACACTAGAATCAAAGCGCATAGTGGTCTTGTGCTGCGTTCCCAAAAGATAAAGGGAAGGGGCTCATGGTGCCTCACTTGCCGCCTCGCGCAACCGAACCCAACGCGCCGGCCTCGTTAGCCAATCTCAAAATCGGTATTGCCGTCGCTGCCATCATCGTCGGCTTGCTCTCATTGTGGATCAACCCAGCGGCTGCTGAAGGCATAGCCACACGCGTGAAGCCGGAGAAGCCACCCGCGTCTTCGTCATGGCGGGCTTAACATCCAAATGTGCCTCCATGTCGCCTGTTACAGCGGATCAAAACCGGCTAGGGCTGATGCAACACTGATCCTTGGCCGCGCCAGCAAAGTCTTCGAGCCGGAGACCGTAGACGCCGCACCTTCGAGAGCTTGCTCATCATGACTTTCCCGACAACCCATCCGGCGCTGGCGCGTGCCCTAGCCGCGCGCAACTATTCGGTACCGACCGCCGTCCAGCTCGCAGTCCTGCTAGATGATAGAGCGGGGCGCGATTTGCTGGTTTCGGCTCAAACGGGGTCAGGCAAGACAGTCGCGTTCGGATTGGCCATGGCCAAAACCCTGCTGGGGAACGCCGAGCGTTTTGAGCGCGCGGTTGAGCCTGCCGCCTTGATCATCGCACCGACGCGTGAGCTGGCGCTACAAGTGCATAATGAACTTGTGTGGCTCTACGCCGACACGGGCGCGCGCATTATTACGTGCGTCGGCGGCATGGATGTGCGCGCCGAAGCTCGTCAGTTGAACAGTGGCGCGCATATCGTTGTCGGCACGCCTGGCCGTCTTCGCGACCACTTGGAACGCAAGCGCCTCGATCTCACCAAGCTCAAGACAATCGTTCTCGATGAAGCCGACGAAATGCTCGACCTCGGATTTCGTGAAGACCTGGAATTCATTCTTGATGCGACGCCGGACGGACGCCAGACGCTCATGTTCTCGGCCACCATGCCGCGCGAAATCGAAACCTTGGCGCGCCGCTTCCAGAGCGAAGCCATTCGCATTGAGACTATCCGGCGCGACGAACAGCACGCCGACATAGAATATCAGGCCCTTCGCGTGGTGCCAGGCGATGCCGAGCACGCGATCGTCAATGTTCTGCGCTTTCATGAGATGCGAGCGGCGCTGGTTTTCTGCGCCACGAGAGAGGCCGTGAAGCGCTTGCACATGCGGTTAGTGGAACGCGGTTTTTCGGCTGTGGCTCTATCGGGCGAGCTGACACAGGCAGAACGCACGCAGGCTTTGCAAGCCATCCGCGACGGCCGCTCGCGCGTGCTAGTGGCGACCGATGTGGCGGCGCGCGGGCTTGATTTGCCCGATCTCGCGCTGGTCATTCATGCTGATTTGCCAAACGATGGCGAGACGCTATTGCATCGCTCAGGACGAACGGGCCGCGCCGGAAAAAAAGGTTTGTGCGCGCTGATCGTACCGTTCAACAAGCGGCGCAAGGCAGAGGCACTCCTTGCGGCGGCGAAAGTCAGGGTGAATTGGGGCGTGCCGCCGACAGCCGACGAGATACGTGTCCGCGACAACGAGCGGTTTATGGCGAGCGCCATTTTTACGGACGAACCAGCCGAAGACGATGTCGGGCTCGCACGCGGACTTCAGGCTGCGCGAACTCCAGAGGAAATTGCGCTTGCCCTGGTGCGGATGCATCGCGCCCAGCTTCCAGCGCCCGAAGATTTAGCGGCGGATGCAGGACCTCTCCGGCGCGACGCTCATTCCCGGGCAGGGCGCGAAGGTTTCGAGAGCAAGGGTGATCGCCCGCGCCCAAGTCGCGATCATGGTCGTGATCAGGGCCGCGAGAAGAGGCGCGAAGGAGCGTCCCGTCCATCGCGCAGCATACGGGAGCCGGACACGCGCGAGATGGTCTGGTTCCGCCTTAACATTGGGCGCGAAAAAAATGCCGATCCGCGCTGGCTCCTGCCGCTCATTTGCAAGGCGGGGAGCATCTCCAAGGCTGAGATCGGAACTATCAAGATTTTAGACCGCGACACGCGCTTTCAGGTCGTCGCCGACCAAGCGGACCAATTTGCCGATAACGTGCGCACGAGTAAAAATAAGGAAGGCCACATCTCGCGGGTGGGGCCGAACACGCCCGCTGACGATGAGGAGGTCGCCAAGGCGATCGACGCAATGGCGCAGCCGCCCGCAGAGCCGAGGAAATCTCGCTCCGCAAAATCCAGGGCAGGTGACAGCACACCAACACGAGATACGCCAGCAAGAGATTGGCCGAAGGCCCCGTGGAAAGACAAGAAGTGGAAAGACCACAAGACGCAGAAGCCCGGACAGCCCACGCCGCACAAGGGCGCCGCCTACAAACCTCACGCTGCACCAAAGGGACACAAGGGTCCGGCGTCGGCGCCATCTGAGGGCGCTAAAAAAGATGGCGCGCGCACCCATGATGCTGGCGGACGGCCAAAATCGCGGGACAAACGAACGACGTCAGAGCCTTGAGTGCAGAATTTGGTTTGCCGCGCGCTCGACAACGGCACAATGTTATTTCGCATAATACATATTATGGAAATAATATGATGAAGAACGCATTGTTTCAATATGAATCGGGCTAAAGGATTTGATAATGGTTTGACTTGTTCTCCGGGTTTTTCAACGCGGGTCTACGCCGCCATCTTGTTCTTTGCCGCCCGAGCCAAAAACCCCGAACGGCTCAACCCCTCGGCTTCGGCATAGCGGTCAATTTCTTCGAGCACGTCCGACGGCAGCGTAAAGTTGATCCTGACCGCCACTTCGCCGCGAGCGCCTAGCGCTTATTTCTCGTTCTTCTCGTAGTTATCCGCCACGAACCGGTCGAGCAGCCTGACGCCCCAGCCCGAGCCCCAGCTTTGATTAATGTCGGACTTTGCGCCGTCCATTGCTGTGCCCGCTACATCGAGATGAACCCATGGGGTATCTTTGATGAAGCGTTGCAGGAATGCTGCGGCGGTGGCCGATCCCCCCCAGCGCCCGCCCGTGTTCTTCATGTCGGCGTTTTTGCTGTCCATGGCCTTGTCGAAGGCCTTGTCGAGCGGCATACGCCAGATCTTTTCCCCTGTCGCCTTTGAGGCGGCCGTAAGTTCCTCGGCTAGCTTGTCGTCGTTAGCGAACATGCCAGCGAACTCTTTGCCAAGCGCGATCATGATGGCGCCCGTGAGCGTCGCGAGGTCGATGATGAGGCGCGGCTTGAACGTCTCCTGCGCGTACCAGAGTACGTCAGCAAGAACGAGGCGCCCTTCGGCGTCGGTGTTGATGACTTCGATCGTCTGGCCAGACATGGAAGTCACGATATCTCCGGGGCGCACCGCATTCCCCGACGGCATGTTTTCGACGCAGCCGATAAGGCCGACAGCGTTAACATTGGCCTTACGCTCCGCGAGCGCATGCATCAAGCCAACGACGGCTGCGGCACCGCCCATGTCGCCCTTCATGTCTTCCATGCCAGCGGCTGGCTTAATCGAAATGCCGCCGGTATCGAAGATGACACCCTTGCCGACGAAGCAGACCGGCTTTTGCTTTTTGTTTCCCTTGGCACCGTTCCACACCATGACGGCCATACGCGAGGGCCGATGGCTGCCGTATCCGACGCACAGAAGTGAGCCCATTTTCAGCTTTTCCATGGCTTTTACGTCGAGAATCTCGACTTCAACACCAAGTTTCTCAAGCGCCAGCGTTTTCTCAGCGAGTTCGACGGGGCCGAGAATGTTGGCAGGTTCGTTGACGAGATCGCGGGCCACGTTGACGCCATTGGCAACGGCCTTCAACGGAGCGAACGAAGCTTTGGCTTTGTCGGGCTGCGCGACGTGGACGATAAGTTTTTTCAGGCCGTCTTTTTCCGGACCAGCGTCGTCGCTATTTTTTTTTGTCAGATATTTTTTAAAGTTGTAGTGACGCAACTGCGCGCCATATGCCAAGAGCGCGGCCACCTGCTCCGCCTTGTGGTCATCGGTTCCTTCGATGTCGACGATCAAGCTGGCGCTGACGCATTTGCGCGCTTCGATTGCGCTGGCGATCGCACCGCCCGCTTCTATGATTTGCAGCTCAGTCAAAGTTGCGATCTTGCCCAAGCCAACGACGATCAGCCGGTCGATGCCGATTTTTGAAGGCGCTAAAATTTCGATTGTCGACTTGTGTTTAGCCTTGTAGGCGGCGGCACTTGCCGCTTTCATCACGCCACCCGCGCTCTTGGTGTCTAGGTCCTTGGCCTTGGGTCCGAGTGCCATGCCGTCGGCAGCCAGAATCACGGTTACAGTTTCTGGATCGGCAGTGAAGGAAGCGAAAGAAACGTCGAGGCGGTCGGACATGTGTCATTCTCTCCACTGGATGGGATGGCGGCCGAACGGCTTCGATACGCAGCGCTTCGTCCTTGGATTTTAATCCGCGGAATAGACAAAACTCGCGCATCCCAGTCCCAAGCCAGAGGCCGGTGAACCTGGTTTCGTGCTTTTGACAGCACCAGATGCTGGCACCTTTGATAACTGCACCCTAGTTATCTGCGCCGCTTTGACAAGTCACGGGACTTCAACAAACCGATGGATGGGCAGGTAAAACGCCGCCAAGCGCCGATCCGGCTCCAAAGCCCAGTTTAGGGACCAAAACCGCTACAGAAAGACGAAATTCCGCCACCGTGCTATGGGACGCGATATTATTGGGCGGAGGGGACCGTCCAGAGCGGCTGGATACGTAAATAGCGCTCGAAACTCCGAGGGAAGACGAGCCGGCACATGGGGATCATTTTCAGATATGTTTTCCGCCAGTCAGCTGGCGCGTTTTTGCTCATTTTGCTGTCGCTCTCCAGTATTGTTTGGATCGCGCTGGCTCTGCGTCAGCTCAACGTTATCACCAGCCAGGGCCAGGACACCTGGACACTCATCAAGATGACGACACTGGCGTTGCCAAACTTGATGTCGATCATCGCGCCGTTCTCGTTCCTGATTGCTGCTCTCCATACTCTCAACCGCATGAACGGCGATAGCGAACTCATCGTGCTCACGGCATCCGGTTCAACTGTTTGGACTGCGGCGCGCCCCCTCCTCGTACTCGGATGCCTGGTGGCAGGCGCCCTTGCCTTTGTCAGTCACGTCGCGCAACCGTGGAGTATGCGGCTACTGAAGGATTTCATCGTCCAGGTGCGCACCGATCTTTTGACGCAGGTCATACAGCCAGGCCGTTTCTCAAGCCCTGAACCCAATCTTACGTTTCACATCCGCGAGCGCGCCTTGAACGGCGAACTGCTTGGCCTCATCATGCATGATACGCGCGATAAGAGTCAGGCCCAGAGCTACCTCGCCGAACGCGGCGTCATCGTCAAACAAGACCCGACCGCCTACCTCGTCATGACTGCCGGCCACATCGTGCGCAGGTCGGACGCCGCCGAGCCGCCACAGATCATCGCTTTTGACAAATACGCCGTGGATCTTGACCGTTTTGAACCTCAGGGCGGCGGCGATGGCGAATTGAAACCACGCGAACGCTATTTCAGCGAGCTGGTCGATCCAGGCCCAAATAGCGCCTACTTCAAGAGCAACCCCGGCCAGTTCCGCGCTGAGTTGCATGAGCGGTTTGTTGGCCCGCTCTACCCGATCGCATTTGCGTTTCTTGTCGTCGCCTTCGTCGGTCAGGCGAGATCCACACGCTCCAGCCGCATGGAGCGCCTCGTCATCGCCTTCCTGATTGCAGCAGGGTTCCGCTTGGCGGGTCTCGCTGTTAACAATCTCGTGGCGCTGAAGAGTGCGTACCTCCCTGTTCTATATGCACTACCCCTCGTCGCGTTCGCGCTTTCATTGCTGCTCATTCGCGCAGGGTATGTTCAGCGCGGGGGCCCAACATTTACCGACCGGGTGCATAACATTCTGGATCCGCTGGGAACTGCGATGAAAGACGGCGTGAACCGCCTCCTGAGGCGGCGTCAGCCTAAGGATGGCTGGCAATGATCAAGAACTGGACCCTGACACTCTACATCGCAAAACGCTTCTTGATCGCAATTTTCGCGACGCTTGCCGTTTGTTCGATCCTGATTTTCATGATCGACTTTGTCGAATTGCTGCGGCAGTCCGGAAAGTTCGGCGAGGTGCCTGCGCGCAAGCTCGCCGTTATCGCGGCCATGCGGCTCCCAGCCTATACCGAGTTTCTGTTCGGGTTTGCCGTTCTCACGGGCAGCATCGGTGCCCTCCTCGTCCTCAATCGCAAAAGCGAACTTGCCGTTATGCGGGCTGGCGGCATGTCGGTTTGGCAGTTTCTCTGGCCCGGAGTTCTCGTCGCCTTCCTAATCGGTTTTATTGGTATGGTTGCCTATAATCCGATGGCCGCCGCAGGGCGTGCCGAATCCGAGAAAAGATTTGCAGAAGCCTTTGGGCGGGAAGCGAATTTGCTGCGTGCACAGGGTGGTGGCTCTTGGCTGCGTCAGGATGGAACCGACGGGGAATCCGTGATTGGCGCAGTAGCCGCTTCAAATCGTGGCCTAACCCTCACCGGCGTCATGGTTTTCGTTTATGACCGCGCTGGTCACTTTGTTGAGCGCGTCGATGCCTCCCGAGCCGACTTGAAGGAGGGGTATTGGTCTCTCACGAATGCGTGGGTGACGCGGCTCGGCAAAGAGCCAGAAAAGTTCGAAACATATCTAATCTCGACCTATCTAACTCCCGACCGGGTTCAGGACGCACTGGGCACCGTTTTTTCCGTGTCGTTCTGGGAATTTCCAGCCCTAATTGAAGTTGCTGAAAAGGCTAAGCTTTCAGCTGAAAAGCTCAAGATTCAGTACCAGACCTTGTGGGCTCGCCCGCTGCTGTGCATTACCATGGTCCTTTTGGCGGCAACTGTGTCCCTCCGGTCATTCCGCTCTGGGCGCATCCAGACTATGGTCGGCGCTGGAATGGTTGGGGGCTTCGGGTTCTTCTTGGCATCGGAAATTTCAAGACAAATCGGTGTCGCGGGGCTCGCGCCTGCTTGGGCTGCGGTGTGGCTGCCTGTTGCCATGCTGCTGATCATTTCATCGTCGGTGCTACTGCACCTGGAGGACGGCTGAGTGATGCGTAGAACGCGGACACCGCTGAAAGCATGCGGAACGTCACGCGAAGGACGCTGGTGGCAGAGCGCCGCCGGCCACGCATTTGTTTTGACTCGCGCCATGAGTGTTGTGGTGGCCTTGCTGCTCGGAATCGTCCCGGCCATCGTCCCGGCCTCTGCGCAAGATCCAAGCGTTGCCAACACCGGTGGCAAGATCAGTTCGTTCGCCGAAGAACCCGGCGGCATGATCGGCAAGATCAACAAAACCGTCGATAAGGCCAGCCCGCTCAATCTGCAGGGCGATCAGCTCATTTACGACACTGCTGGCAATCGCGTCATCGCGCGCGGTAACGTCGAGATTTTCTACAACGATTACATCCTGACCGCCGACGAAGTGATCTACGATCAGAACGCTTCGACGCTGACGGCGAAGGGTAACGTGACGCTGAAGGAGCCTGAAGGCAATATCGTCCGGGCCGACAGCTATACATTGACTGACGATTTCCGCGACGGCTTTGTGCAGTCCCTCAGTATCGTCACCAAGGACGAAACGCGCATTTCTGCCGAACAAGCAACCCGGCGCGATGGCAATGTCACGGAATTCCGCAAAGGCAAATTCACGCCCTGCAAGAGCGACGGCACCACGCCGCCATTGTGGTGTATCAGCGCTGCGCGCATCATCCATGATAAGACTGCCGCGACCATTACCTACCAGGACGCGGCTTTTGAAGTGTTCGGGCAGCCGATCATCTATCTGCCGTACTTCCAGCACGCCGATCCAACGGTTAAGCGCAAATCTGGTTTTCTGGCGCCCGGTTTCGGGCAATCGAGCAATCTCGGGTTCATGACCGAGATCCCCTACTATTTCGCACTCGCTCCGAACTACGATTTCACCTTCAGACCGACCTACTTGACGGAGCAAGGTATCTTGTGGGCGGGTGACTGGCGCCACCGATTGGCAAATGGCCAGTACACCGTAAAAATTGCCGGTATCGACCAGGACGCGAACGATCTGAGTGCACAGTTCGCAGACCGGGACGATCTCGATGGCTGGCGCGGTACCGTCGAAACGCGCGGTCTTTTCTCTTTGTCCAGCTGGTGGAAGTTCGGCTGGGACGTGACGCTTGAGAGCGATGACAGTTTCCGGCGCTTTTACAAATTCGATAACGTGCTACTGACGGATCGCGTCAATCAGATTTTCCTGACCGGCCAATCGGATCGCAACTATTTCAGCGCCCGCGCCTATCATTTCGGCGGGCTGCTGCTAGACGACACGCCGATCGCAGAAAGCCGCACGCACCCCATCATCGATTACAACTACGTATTCTCGGACCCTGTGCTTGGCGGCGAATTGAAATGGGATACTAACGTCTTGAGTTTCTCGCGCAACGACGGTGTCAAAAAGCGCTTTGATCAGAATATCAATCACGTTGCGAGCGAACTTAAGTGGCGCCGCAGATTCACCGATCAGGTTGGCATCACTTATACGCCGT
>JANOKW010000095.1:0-6375 GCA_031419475.1 Hyphomicrobium sp.
GTTGTTGAAGCGTGTCAATTCTGTATTCTCACTTTACTCTACGGCGAAGCTCGGTTCTCAAAGTCTGCCAATCAAAGTTCATACGCATACGATCTTTGGTGCCGTCGCCCGGAGATCAAGGGACGACGCACACCGCGAACTCGTCATAATGGTGGTTGGCGAGACGGTGCGCGCGGATCATTGGTCGTTGAATGGTTACGCACGCGAGACGACGCCGCTTTTGAAGCGCGAGCAGGTGGTCAACTTCCCGGATTTCTGGTCTTGCGATACGTCAACGGCAACTTCTGTCCCATGCATGTTCTCGCGTTTGGGCCGCGCCGGCTTCGATGTCAATCGAACTAAAGCCGAGGATAACGCGCTCGACATTCTCCAGCGAGCCGGCGTTAGCGTGCTTTGGCGCGACAATAATTCGAGTTCAAAGGGAGTCGCGGATCGTGTCGCCTACGAGGATTTCAAGACGCGCGAGAAAAATCCCGTTTGCGATGAAGTGGAATGCCGCGACGAGGGCATGCTGCATGGGCTCCAAGAGTACGTTGATGCCCAAACAGGCGACGTCCTCATTGTTCTGCATCAAATGGGAAACCATGGCCCGGCCTACTACAAGCGCTATCCGAAATCATTCGAGCGATTTACGCCGGTCTGCCAAACAAACGATTTGGGATCGTGTTCGGCGGAAGAAATCAACAACGCCTATGACAATGCAGTCGTGTATACCGACCACGTTCTCTCAAAAGTCATCGAACTTCTAAAGAAGAACGACAGCCGCTTCGAAACGGCCATGCTCTATGTCAGCGATCACGGCGAGTCGCTTGGAGAATACGGCGTCTATCTCCATGGCATGCCATATGCCTTAGCGCCCGAAGCACAAAGGCACGTACCCGCGATCATTTGGTTGGGTGAACGCATTAAGCATGACATCAAAATCGAAACAGTGGAGGAACGGCGCAAGCGCCGCTGGTCGCACGACAACATCTTTGCAACTATGCTCGGACTTTTCGAGATTAGCAGTACCGAGTATGACCCGCAGAAGGACCTGCTTGAGCACGTTGCGGCAAGACCTGTTGCAACGCATTGAGTCGCTCCCACGTGGCGCAGGTAGTTATGCCGCAAAGTCCTTCCGGCTTGGGTCAATTTTCTCCGGTCAGCCCCTGTCCGGGTGACGGACGGTCTGGCTCATGGAGCTGACGTTAGCGGACTTAGCAGCGCCCATTAGCGGCCCAATTGCAACAATCGCGCAGAATTCACATCAATTCGGAGTCCGAATTGGCGCGAATTCAAATTCTCCAATTGGCAATTCCGGCAAATACTAATACGTATTGTATTGCACGTTAATATCCTGCAACCTGGAGAACTCCAAATGCTACTCGAAACACAAAAACCAATAGACGGGTCTTTAAGCCCGGCGGCACCACCGCCGCTGGAACGTCTGATCGGCCGCAAAGAGGTCCTGATCCTGATCGGCATCTCGAACGCCACGCTGTGGCGCTGGATCAAGGCCGGACGGTTTCCGGCACCAATGAAAATCGGTAAGAAGAAGGTGGCGTGGCGGTCGTCGGTTCTGGCCCATTGGATTACGCAGAGGACGGCGTGATCATGGCCACTTGCGTTCGGCGTTGCGTTCTCTGTTTCCACTCTTCCCCGTCCGGCCAGTGCCCTGGGCCGGATGCGGGGTTGCCGCCAGGGACGAGCGAGTTCTCCCGTTCATTCCCGGCCGCCTAGGCCCGCGCTGCGCGTGCCAGCACCTTTTTCACGATTTTGTTTGAGAAACTATACTGAAAGGCCCGGCCACGGCCGTGGCTGGCGACCGTCAGTTCCGGCTCCAGGTAACCGGCTTCGGTTAGATACTTAAAGCCGAGGTTGACGGTGCGGGGCATGAACCCGGTCATCTCAGAGACTGAGCCGATGGTGATGGGCTTTGAGTCCACCGTTAAATAGAACGCGATGGTCATGTAGGTCAGCGACCGGGCGCGCTGCTCATCGGCGATAGCGTTGCGTTTGGGATCCAGGATGTCCTCAACAACGAAGCTCATGAAGGCGTCGAGATGATTTCTGTGGAAAACAGGCTTGCCCATTTGTAACACGTACTCCATTACTCGTTATGTTGAGTCCAAGCGTTCTGCGTCATAATCTGCGTCGCGTGCTGCGTTTCCGATTCTTTTGGTCACGGAGGCAAAACCGATGCGACACGCGGCTCCCGCGCGCCCAAGTGCAGGCGTGTCTTTAACCCGTACTGCAGTGCGGGCTTGGACGCTACCGGCGACTGCTTGGCTGTGCACAGGGATTTGGGCTTGGACCTCGGTCTTTTCGCCCCAGCCAGTGCGGGCTGACACCGCCGGGTGCACGGTTGTACTCTGTCTCGCCAATCCGGCCGGGTGGGCGGCGGTCGATGAATGCGTGGCACCGGTCACGGCGTATTTCCGGAGTATCCGGCGCAAGTTTAGGCCGCCCATGTGTGCGGAATCCGGGGCGGCGTTTTCGTTTGCCACCCGCGTGATCGGTACAACGAAAAGCGACTTCGGCGTTGACGTCCCAATCACTGAAACGGTTTTGGTGATGCACCACCCTGACGGACGGACAGAAGAGTTCGGCGGGTTCTAGGCCGATCCATCAACGTAACTTGATCTGCCGCTTAGCGCATTGCGCTGGGGCTGGCCCCGCTTTGCCCGCTTGACACACTTGACGATCAACCCTTGAGGAGTCCGCAATGCCTGAGACCACACCCCAACGCCTGGCCGTCATTTGTCTGGTGGCGCTTGTTCTCCAGGTTGCTTTTGCGCTCGCCGTTCCCGATCCAGCCGCCGCGGGCGTCGCCGAAGCCCTCGACAAGATCATCGAGTACATCAACTCGCGCGTTGCCCGGTCGCTGGCCATCCTTGCCGTCATGCTGCTCGGAATGGGCTGGTGGTTCGGGCAAATCGATTGGAAACGGGCTGGCGGCATTATCTTTGGTGTCGGCGTCGTGTTCGGTGCCGCTGAATTCGTCGACATGATCCGGGGTTGAGTCATGGTTGATCAGGAACCTCTAACCAGCGATACGCTGTTTCTGGCGTGCACCCGGCCTGCGATGTTTGCCGGTGTCACGGTCGAGGCCATGGGCGTCAACGTGTTTGTGACGACGCTGCTGTTTTTAGGTCTCGGCTCGATTTTCTACGCGCTCATCGGCGTCGTCCTGCATGGCCTCGCCCGCGTCATCGTCCGCCATGACCACAATGCCTTCCGGGTCTTGGCCGGATGGGCCGACACCAAGGGCCGCTACCGGACCAGCGCCTACTGGGGCGGATCGAGCGTCACGCCGCTGCGCCTGAAGCGGAACTACACAATCGGAGATCTTGCCCATGGCTGACCGTGCCACGCTTATGATCCGCGAGATCGAGGCCCAGGAGTTCATCCCCTATGGCCGTCATATCGATGCGCATACGATCACGGTTGGGGCTCAGGGTCTGATGACCATGGTTGAGATTGATGGCTTTGCCTTTGAGACGGCGGATACGCGCGATCTCAACGGCCTGCAAGCGCGGCTCAATACGCTATGGCGCAACATCGCCGATCCTAAGCTCGCGCTGTATGCTCTTATGATCCGCCGCCGGGTTCAGCGTTATCCCGAGGGCAAGAGCAAAAGCCCTTTTGCACAAGCGCTCGATGCCAAGTACCAAGCGCGGCTGGCTAGCGATCGCCTTTATGACAACCGTCATATCCTGGCACTGGTCTGGATGCCGGGCACAGACGCCGAAGTCAACGCCGCAGCCCTGTTCGCGTCGCTGCGGCGGGCGCGGGAGACCGCAACCGAGGCCGATCCCAAGGCACTCAAAGCGCTGGCTGATGCAACCCGCTTGGTGCTGACCGAACTGGCACCGCTCGGCGCGCGTCAGCTCGGATTGACCGAAGACAAGACAATCCTGACTTCAGACATCTCAACCGTTCTACACCGGTTGTTGGGGGGGCCGTTACCCAATGTGCCTCTGACGCGCGGCGCTATCCGCCACGCTATTCACACCGACCGGATCATCATCGGCCGGGAAACATTGGAATTGCGCGATCCCAAGGACACGCGCTTTGCTGGCATGCTCGGGATCAAGGAGTATCCGGCACGCACGATGCCTGGTATGCTCAATGAACTCCTGGCTCTGCCGTTTGAGCTGAACGTGGTGCAGTCGTTCCGCTTTATCGACAAAGCCTCGGCGCGGGCGATGCTGTCGCGCAAACAAAACCAGATGCTGAACGCTGCCGACAAGGCGTTCTCGCAAGTGGCAGAACTCAGCCTGGCGCTCGACGATCTCGAAAGCAACCGCTGGGTGTTGGGTGAGCATCACTTGAGTGTTGCCGTGTTTGCCGACACGGTTGCAGCATTAAACGACAATCTCGCTGCCGCCCGCAGTGCGGCTGCTGCGGGTGGAGCCGTGATCGTGCGCGAGGACTTGGGCCTTGAATCGGCGTGGTGGGCGCAGCTTCCGGGCAACTTCCGGCATCGCAAACGCTCGGGCGCGATTACGTCAGCGAATCTCGCAAGCCTGGCGCCGTTTCATGGTTTCCCGAAGGGCTGCGCAGACGGCAATCCGTGGGGACGAGCCGTGGCGATGTTCAAAACCCAAAGTGGTGCGCCGTACTTTTTCAACTTTCATGACGGAGATCTTGGCAACACCTTTATTTGCGGGCCGTCGGGATCGGGCAAAACGGTGGTGTTGAACTTCTTGCTCGCCCAAGTCACCAAGCACGGCGCGCGCATTGTGCTGTTTGACAAAGATCGCGGTGCCGATCTTTTTATCCGGGCGCTGGGAGGCACGTACTTACCCCTCAAGAGTAGCGAACCGACGGGTTTTGCGCCGCTCAAGGCCATTGCCTATGATGCGAGCGGCCAAGCGTTTTTGACCCGTTGGCTGGAGAGCCTAGCGGGCGGCGCGATTGCAACGCACGAACGCGAGGCGCTGGCCAGTGCCGTTGCAGCGCTTGGCGAAAGTCCGCAAGCCAACCGCTCGTTCGGAGCGCTGCGCAGCTATCTCGATCAAACCGAAACCGGCGGCATTGCTGCCCGCCTCAAACGCTGGCAGCGCGGCGAACCGCTCGGCTGGGTGTTCGATAATCCTGAGGACGTGCTCAACGCCAGCGTCACCTATTCCGGTTACGACATGACCGAGTTTCTCGATAACCCGGATATTCGCGGGCCCCTTATGGCCTATCTGTTCGAGCGCATTGAGCGCACGATCACGGGCGATAGGATTGTCATCGCCATCGATGAATTCTGGAAGGCGCTGGGTGATCCCATGTTCAGTGACCTTGCCAACAATAAACTCAAAACCATTCGCAAGCAGAACGGGCTGATGGTGTTTGCGACCCAGAGCCCGGCCGATGCGCTGCGCTCGAAGATCGCCCACACTATTATTGAGCAATGCCCGACCCAGATTTTTATGGCCAACGGCCGGGCGAGTGAAAGCGATTACGTCAACGGCATGAAACTGACCGCGCGGGAGTTCGAACTGGTTGCGCGAGAGCTGACGCCGGAAAGCCGCCGGTTCCTAATTAAGCAGGGGCACGCGTCGGTCGTTGCTGAACTGGATCTAAGCGGCTTTGACGATGAGCTGGCCATCCTGTCGGGCCGGACCGCCAACGTGCGGCTGGCCGAGCTAATCCGCGACGAGAGAGAGCACACAGACGACAGCAGCGACGCCGATTGGATGGCGGCGTTTCACAAAAGGCGCCGGGCCTAACGGGCCCGCTAACCAGGGAACAAGGAGACGGCACCATGATCAGACAGTTTTGGCGGCGCGCGGTATACGCGGCCGCAAGCGGCGGAGCTTTGTGGTTTTTAGCTCTGCCCGTAGCGGCACAAATCCCAGTCATCGATCCGGCGGCAATCGCCAAGCAGATTGAGCAGATCGCGGAACTGCGCACACAACTTGAGACGGCCAAAGATCAGCTGACCCAGCTGCAATCTCTGCACGGGTCGCTCAACAAGCTGACCAACATGGGCGATATTGCAGCGTTGCTGTCGAACCCGGCGGTGCGCCAAGCCTTGCCGAAAGACTTTGGTCAGCTCGAAGCTGCGCTCAAGGGCCAGGGTGCTGGTGCGCTCGGCTCCCGCGCTGAAACCTACGCCCGAGAGAACGAGATTTACGCTCGCGCGGGCGATGATTTCTACGCCGCTGAATCCCGCCGGGCTCAGCTCGCCAATGCCGGTCAGGTGAGTGTCGCGCAGCAGGTCTATGAAGCTGCCAGCCGCCGCATGGATGGGCTCGACGAACTCCGCCGTCAGATCGGGCAGAGCGAAGACCCCAAGACCACGCTCGATCTGCAGGCCCGCATCGGCAGTGAAAGTGCGCAGCTGCAAAACGAACTTCTCAAGATGCAGGCGCTCGCCATGCTGCAGCAGGCCGAGGTGCA
>JANOKW010000096.1:0-3917 GCA_031419475.1 Hyphomicrobium sp.
GCCGTTTGGGAATCCAGTTTATGAGTTTATGACCTAGAGGATCTCTATTATACGCTCCGGTTTGTTGCGCCCGGTCGGTTCAATGACGAACTTGAAGAGATACTCACAGACTTGAATATAGAATATACATTAAACGAGCAAATCAAGGGGCGTTTTGGAAATACTGTCAAAGTAGACTTTCGTGTTGTTGGCCGACGACAAGATACTGCAGTTATGGTGCTTCCGTCGGATAAATATTCTTATCAAGCAAAACAAAGGGCAGAGCACGTATTCACGGTCTTCTCGGATTTGGTCGAATGGCCGGGGCAAAAATTGGCAGCGTTGGACGATCGGGCCGCTACGTATAGCGCGGTTGACTTGGAGAGAGTGAAGACTATAGCCTCTCTGGTTCCGGTGTTCTCGGATCGGGATTCGCTAGAAGAAATCCTGAGGGCCGCTTAGCACCCCGTCACACAATCTTCTGCCCGGTCTTCTTCCAATCGGCCAAGAAAATCTCGATGCCCTTGTCGGTCAGGGGATGCTTGACGAGCGCTTTCAAAATCGACGGCGGAACAGTCGCGATATCGGCGCCGATCATTGCCGCGTCCTTGACGTGGTTCACGGTGCGAATGGATGCCGCAAGAATATCGGTCGAGAGGTCCGGATAGTTATCGTAGATCACGCGGATCTCGCGGATGAGATCCATGCCGTTCAAACCGATGTCATCCAGGCGGCCAATGAACGGCGACACGAACGTCGCGCCGGCTTTTGCGGCAAGCAGCGCCTGGGTGGCCGAGAAACAAAGCGTGACGTTGACCATCGTGCCTTCGCCTGTCAGCACCTTGCAGGCCTTCAAGCCTTCGAGCGTCAGTGGCACTTTGACTGTCACGTTCTTGGCGATCTTGGCAAGCTCGCGCCCTTCTTTCAGCATGCCCTCGGTATCGAGCGCGGCCACTTCAGCCGAAACAGGCCCCGGCACGATGGCGCAGATCTCGCGGATGATGTCCTTGAAGTCTCGTCCTGCCTTGGCCACCAGCGAAGGATTGGTCGTCACCCCGTCGAGCAGCCCTGTTGCGGCCAATTCCTTGATTTCGGCCACATCTGCCGTGTCGACGAAGAATTTCATATTTGACTCCGATTTTGATGCCCTCGGCTCGCCTCAGAGCCAAGCCTAGGGTATCTCCCTGATTCTCTGACTCAGCTTCTAATCCGGCAGTAGCCCATTTGGAAAGTTTTCTCGACAAATTGGAAGGAGCCACCGCCAAGGGCCAAAATCGGCCTCTGGTTCCGGTTCTGATGCCGGTCGCCTTGGACCAGACCTACGACTATTTGGTTCCTGATGGAGTCGAGGTGCAGCCTGGGGCGTTTGTCCTGGTGCCTTTTGGCCCGCAGAGCCGGATCGGAATCGTCTGGGACGAGCCGCGCGGTCAACAAAAGCCATTAGACCCCAAAAAGCTCAAAGCCATCACCAGCCGCCTCGACGTGCCGCCACTCCCCATCATCTCGCTGCGCTTTGCCGAATGGATCGCCAAATATACGCTGGCACCCCTCGGCATGGTCTCGCGCATGATGATGAGCGCGCAAACGGCATTCGAACCCGAAAAGCCGCGTTTCGGTGTGCGGCTGGTTGAGGGCGCGACCCTCCCGGCAAAAATGACCGCGGCGCGCACGAAGGCGCTTCAAGTCGCGCGCGACGGCTCGATCCGCGCCAAATCGGAACTGGCCCATCTTGCCGGGTGTTCGACGGGCGTCATCGATGCACTCGTGGCGGCCGGTAGTCTCGTCGAAGTTGCAATTCCTGAAAAGCAATTCCCTAGGCCCAATCCGGCCCATCACCAGACCGAATTTACCGAAAGCCAGGGCCGAGCCGTTGAAACGTTGCGCGCCTCCGTGGAGGCCGCCAACTTCTCTGTCACTCTGCTTGATGGTGTCACTGGGTCTGGCAAAACGGAAGTTTACTTTGAAGCGGTCGCGCGCACGCTAGCGGCCGGGCACCAAGCCCTCATCATGCTGCCGGAAATCGCACTGACCTCGCAGTTCCTCGATCGCTTCGCCCGGCGCTTCGGTGCGCAACCTGTCGAATGGCATTCAGCGCTATCGCCACCCGAGCGCGGCCGTATCTGGAAGGGCGTCGCTCGCGGCAACGTCCGTTGTGTTGTTGGCGCGCGTTCAGCCTTGTTCTTGCCGTATCCCTCACTTGGCCTCATCGTCATCGATGAAGAGCATGATCCGGGTTACAAGCAGGACGATCGTGTCCACTATCAAGCCCGCGATATGTGCGTCGTGCGCGGTAACATCGGCAAGTTCCCGGTCATTCTCGCCTCCGCCACGCCCTCGATCGAAAGCCACGTCAACGCGCTCACGGGCCGCTACCGTCACGTCGTGCTCCCGGGGCGCTTCACGGGAACGGACCTGCCCGAAGTTCAAGCCATCGATATGCGGCGCGAAGGTCCCGAACACGGCAAGTGGCTTGCCCCGCGCCTCGTTCAAGCCATGACGGAGACGCTCGCCAAAGGTCAGCAATCGCTGCTATTCCTCAATCGCCGCGGGTACGCGCCGTTGACGCTGTGCCGAAGTTGCGGGCACCGGGTCGAGTGTCCCCAATGTACAGCGTCACTGGTCGAACATCGTTTCAAGAAGCGTTTGAATTGTCACCACTGCGGATTTTCGCTCGCCATTCCGTTGAAGTGTCCGAAGTGCGCGGCCGAAGGCAGCCTCACGGCATGCGGCCCGGGCGTCGAGCGCGTGGCGGAAGAAGTCGCCGAACGCTTTCCGCAAGCGCGCCTTGCACTGCTCTCGTCGGATCTCATTCCAGGTCTCACTGAGATGCGCGACATGATTCACAAAATTGAAGCCGGCGAGATCGACATCATCATCGGAACGCAGATCGTCGCCAAGGGTCATCATTTCCCGGATCTTGCCCTAGTTGGGGTCGTTGACGGCGATCTCGGCCTCGCCCATGGGGCTGACCCGCGCGCGGCTGAACGAACGTTCCAACTCTTGCATCAGGTGACGGGCCGCGCGGGCCGCGCCTTCGCACTTGGTCGCGGACTTGTTCAAACCCACATGCCCGATCATCCCGTGATGGAAGCCATCGTCGCCAGCGACCGCGAGGCGTTCCTCAACTACGAGGTCAAGTCACGCCAAGCCGGACAGTTACCGCCCTATGGCCGGTTGGCAGCACTCATCATTTCGGCGCGCGACAAGGAGCTGGCCGAGCGCGTGGCGCGCGATGTGGTGGGCCGTGCGCCGCAATCGGAAATAATCACGGTTCTCGGTCCCGCCGAAGCGCCGATCTCCGTTGTTCGGGGCCGCCATCGCTGGCGCATCCTCGTCAAGGCCCCGCGCGAGATCGACATTCAAGCTTACCTGAGGGAATGGGCGGCAAGCTTGCCAGCGCTGAAAGGCGATATCCGCATCACGTTGGACATTGACCCCTATAGCTTCCTCTAAGGGGCGCCTCAGCCGAACTTCGCCAACGCTTCAGCCCGGCTCGAGGTGAAAAGTACGCCCGCCTGTTGCCCGGTTTCATGGCGCAATTCACAATCGGCGGAAAACAGTTCGCTGGCGATGATCAGACGGAACGAGGCGGGTAGCCCGGGCTGAGTTCCAAAATCGATAAGCGCGCCCATCGGCGAGATGTTCTTGACCCTGCAAGTGCGCGCTGTGCCATCTGAGAAACGTACCGAGGCGGCAAAATCAACCTCGCGCCTTTGGTGCTGGCGCCGTTCAGCGGGAGCGGCTGAAGCCGTGTTCGTTTTCATTTTCTGTCCTCAAGAGGATTTTGTCCCGCAGTCGAGAGTCTTTCCGGTTCATATGGAACCGTAGCCGCTGTTGTGCAGATAGTTTGCGCATTCTGTTGGCTTGAAGTGAGTGAGCAAATTTCCGATGCGCCTCCAGACCGCTTCGACGCTTCGTTCGTCGGCTTTGCGAAGCAA
>JANOKW010000097.1:0-4407 GCA_031419475.1 Hyphomicrobium sp.
CACCTGCTTTGTCGCGGCAACGAGCGCCAAACGCGCTTGTGTCGCAACCCCGTCATTTGATTGGATAAATCTCAAATGTGGCGAATCGTTGCCCCGGCTCCACTGGGCGTGGAACGCACTCGCCAATTCGTACAAATAGAAAGCCAAACGGTGCGGCTCGTGGGCTTTTGCCGCCCCCTCGACCAGACGCGGGAACGCGCCAAGACGCTTAATAAGGTCGATCTCGCCGTGGTCGTTCAAAACAGACAAGTCCACTTTCTTCAAAGATTCCAGAGAGATATCGAGGGCCGGCATTTGTTCCGCCGTATTGCGGAATACGCTCGCCGCGCGCGCGTGCGCGTACTGCACGTAGAACACAGGATTGTCTTTTGACTGTTCGGTCACCTTGGCAAAATCGAAGTCGAGCGACTCCTGATTTTTTCTGTAAAGCATCATGTAGCGTACGGGATCGCGGCCAACTTCATCCACCACGTCGCGCAGCGTGACGAAGGTTCCCGCCCGCTTCGACATCTTGAACGGCTCGCCGTTCTTGTAGAGCTTGACGAGCTGCACAACCTTGACGTCGAGATCCGCCTTGCCGTCCGAAAGCGCCGCCACCGCCGACTTCATGCGGCTGATGTAGCCAACGTGGTCGGCGCCGAAGACGTTGATGAGATGCAAAAAGCCGCGGCTCAGTTTGTCGTAGTGATACGCAACGTCGCCGGCGAAATAGGTGTAGCCGCCATCCGACTTTTGGATCGCGCGATCTTCGTCATCGCCAAACTTCGTCGACTTGAAAAGGGTCTGCGTTCGGTCTTCCCAATCGTCATCGTCGTGACCCTTGGGTTTTTCGAGTTTGCCCTCGTAGATCAAGCCCTTCTTATCGAGCACGCTGATCGCCGCCTTGACCTGATCCTTGCCCGCACGCGTCAATGAAGCTTCCGAGAAGAACACGTCGTGCTTGATGTTCAAGGCCGCGAGATCGTCGCGGATCATGTCCATCATTTTATCGATGGCGAACGAGCGTACGAGCGGCAGCCATTCGCTCTCGTTCATCGCGAGCAGTTTCTTTCCGTACTCTTTAGCAAGCGCCTCACCCACAGGCTTTAAGTAATCGCCGGGATAAAAGCCTTCCGGAATGGCGCCGATGTCTTCGCCAAGGGCCTCGCGATATCGCAAAAACGCGGATTTTCCAAGCACATCAACCTGCCCGCCCGCATCATTGATGTAATATTCGCGCGTCACGTCAAAGCCTGCAAACGCCAACAGGTTCGCCAACACATCGCCAAACACCGCGCCCCGGCAATGGCCAACGTGCATCGGTCCAGTCGGATTGGCCGAGACGTATTCGACGTTGACCTTTTCGCCCTTGCTCGCGCTGCCGGCTCCAAACTTCGCCGCGTCTTGCAAAATCGTGCGCACCAAGCCCTGCCAGACTTCTGGCTTGAAAGTGATGTTCAAGAAGCCAGGCCCCGCGACGCCGATCTTCGCGACATCATCGGCCGTTTCAAGCTTGGCTTTCAGCGCGTCCGCAATATCGCGCGGCTTCATCTTTGCTGGCTTCGCGAGAACGAGCGCGGCGTTCACGGCCACATCGCCATGCGTGCTATCGCGCGGCGCTTCCGCCACGATTTCAGGGATCGCGAGATCAGCTGGAAGTTTGCCTTCGGCTTTCAAGGCTTCCAAAGCTGCTATTACACGCGCTTCGACGTCAGCAAAAATATTCATAAAGAGTTCCGATTTTGTCCCCTCTCCCCCTGCATTGCACTGGCAGGGGGAGAGGGTTAGGGTGAGGGGCGGCAACAGAAAGAATTATGGCCGCTCTAGCCCATATCGGGCGCCGCCGCAAACAGCCGGCGGTGTTCGGAAAATGGGCCCTCTCATCAATTTTGGGGATGCCTAAATCTTCAACGGCTCTACAATTGCCTACGATTTTACACGAGAATGTTGGGAGCCTCAAAATGCGTTTCGTTAATCGGACTGCCCGCACCGTTTTTCTGAGCATGTTCAACGCAGGCGACACGGCCTTTCAATTCAATCTTCCGCTGCCCGTAGCCGCGCAATCGATCCTATTTTCGCCGGGGCAAGACGTCAGCGGCATCTTTCACCCCCACTCGGACCCTTACTTCCGGCTTGGCATTGCCGAACAAGGCACGTTTATACCGACCGTGCCGGGCGAACTCCTGCTGTGGGCGCCGCCAGCACTCTACAAAGCGAACGACGAGCTGCAACTCGTTGAGCGCGGGGGGCGCTTCGAGATTCTTCCCATTACTCCACCCAATCCCGATCAGGAGCCGCGCCGGACGACGCCAGAACAGCTCAACGACATACCACCTCGCAATAAGGGCTACACAGGACTGCATTTCGGCATCGGCAAGGCCAGCATTACCGATCCCGCCGGCTACCATCCGATGAGCGCACTTAACATGCAGGGCTGGTCGGTACCCTCTCAGAAATCAACGTCCATCGAGACTGACAACAACCTTTATGCCCGGGCATTCGTAGTCGATAACCCTGGCCAGTCGCCCGGCCAGCCGCCCCATCAAGAACGCCTGGTGATGGTGGTTTGCGATATGTGGACGTGTTCGATTGCTGTGAAGGCCGAGGTCGCCCGACGCCTCAGGATGGGCGCGGAAAACCCGTCATTCACCCTGGGCAATCTCTGGATTGCGGGCACACATACGCACAGCGCCCCGGGCGGCTATCTGCATCACACGCTCTACAATGCCATGAACGGCGGCTTCGACGCGCATGTCTTCGAGTGCATCGTTGAAGGCATATTCGCCGCTATCGAAGACGCCGTTCTCAATATCGGCGAGGGGCAACTCTCCGTCATTAAAAGGGATCTGCCCGGCATAGGCCGCAACCGGTCTTACAACTCGTATGCCCGAAATCCTCCGGGTTGGCGGCAGCGCCCTGACGGCTTTTACGGAACCGACCCGGAGTTCCTGCAGCTCATGTTCGAGCGGACAGAAAAGGGCGCGGTTCCGGTTGGAGCACTCAACTGGTTTGCGCTCCACACAACCAGCCGCGGCCAGAACAACCTAGCCATCAATGGCGATCACAAGGGATGGGCGGCTCGCCTTCTCGAAGAGACGATGTCAAAGGACACCGGACACGCATTCGTCGCCGCATTTGCCAACTCGAATTGCGGCGATGTCTCGGGCAACTTCAATCCAGGTTCGAAGATGGGGGAATTCAGTCCTGCCTCTGTCGCCGACCCGGCCACACAAATCCAACGGATGATGGATACCGGACAGGCACAATTCGATATGGCACACAGCCTTATCAAGGAAAAAAACCGCGCGGTTCTTCATGGTCCGCTCGATTGGAACCACCGCTTCGTCGATATGACGGCACTGACTGGAACGGTTGCCGCGCTCGGATTGTCTTTCACTGCCGGCAGCACCGAAGACGGCGACAGCGGCAATTCAATCGATTGGAGTGTCTTCAATGACTTGAATATCAATGGCCAGGTCAGCGAAGGCATCTTTCTCGTCAAGCCGGCGACTACTTCACCACGAACGACCCTGGCTTCTGGTCGTTTTTGAATGGCTTTTCGACAGGCGCGGGCATGGCAATCGACGCCATCACCGGCCTCTTCAAAACAACGCGTAGCATCGATCCCGTCGAGATCTTGAAGGAGTATGTGCAGGACATCCTCGCCGTACGGGCCGCGCATTTCCCGAAGCCCGTGCTGCTGGTTCCCGGCAATTTACCCGCGCTCCACGCAGTGCCACAGATTTTGCCGCTGCAGATTTTGCGCATCGGCAGCTTTGCTTTGACCGGAATTCCAGGCGAGATCACGGCGGTCGCAGGAATGCAGCTACGGGAAACCGTGAGAAGCCGGCTCGCCGGCAACGAAGGTTTGGTAGCGCTCGGAGCCTACGCCAACGGATACGCGCAGTATTTCACCACGGCTGAAGAGTATGCCGGTCAGGACTACGAAGGCGCGTCAAATCTCTATGGTCCCGCCTCCCTCGCCGCATTGTTATCGCAATACGATTCCATGTCGAAAGAGATCACCAATGGGCAAAAAACTCAGAACGGCGTAAGTGCGCCCGATCTCACAGCCTTTATTTCTGGGATCGCTACAAAACGGCGGATGACAGTTCGAAACCTGTCATCAATGAGCGTCGAATTCTGGGTTTTCGGCCCCAATGAAACAAATTTCAAACCGGGCCGGGAACTCATATCTCTTACCGTTGACCGGGGCGGGGAAGTCGCAGTGATGCTCGACGGCCGCTTAGGACTGCTGGACTGGGACGTTCAAGTGATCCTGAACCGTCTTATACCAACCTTCATTGATGCTGACCTGTGAGGACCCAATCGCGGGTACCGATGGAAGCGATGCGGCCGGTTTCGGCGATGAGCTTGTTCCAAGCGTCGCAGCACGCATCGCAGATGTCTTTGTATCCTTCGAATACG
>JANOKW010000098.1:0-2718 GCA_031419475.1 Hyphomicrobium sp.
CCGGACCTTTGTCGGGTGTTATTCCATGATCTTCAAGGGCGAGGACGCACAGCATCGCGGTGTAACCCGCCGTGCCGATCGCCATCGTCTCAGCGCGCGTGAACGCGGCAGGACGTTTGACGAGCCATTCGCCAGGAACACGCGCGCGCGTGGCATATCCGCCGTGATGGCGCTCGGAGGCGCCGTAGCCGTTCAAGATAACATCGTCTCCGGGCGCAAATTTTGCGTGGGTCGAGGCTGTAACCGTGCCGGCGAAATCAATGCCGGGAATAAGCGGATAGGACTTCAGCGGCAGCCGCCCGGAGAGCACGAGGCCGTCTTTGAAATTGACAGTCGAATGCGTCACCGCGACGTCGACGTCGCCCGGCATAAGGTCGCTTTCCGTCAAGTCTGAGGGAACAAGTTTGAGGCCGCCTTCGCCTCGCGTCAGTAGCAGAGCCTTGAACGTTGCCATAATTGGAGGTCCCCAAAAGTTATTCCCAGTATCCGGATTATATTTCTTTTGTGCAGCGCAATGGTGCAGTTGCCTCTGTGACTTTCCTACCGCGCATCGGCTTGTATAGCCGCTCGATTCGCAGATGTATGGTGGACTATCAAGATCTTTCGCCGATTCGCTTCAGATACTCGCTGAGTGTCTATTTATGGGCTTCCGGCCACAGCGCTGTTGCGCTTCGACCCGCGCCACTCCGGTTGTAGGAGCATGTTCTGGGCCGGCACCGCGCCGCAATACCTTTTTCACTTGGCATTAGACCTTAACCGATCTTAGCTTCCCAGCCGGTGGGAAGTGGCTCCCACCTTTTTGTTGAAGCTTCCAGAAGGTGGCCCTGATGGAACTACGTATGCGATTAAATGTTTTGGCGGCCTGTCTGTCCTTCGGATTTGTGGCGGCCATTGTGTTTGGGATGGTCGGCTAACGGCTGACCTTTTCAAAGTCATACGGAGTTGGTTGCGCGCATGACCGGGTAACACAATCTCCAGCGGGACTTTCACTCGCAGTTTACGAGCACTCCCACATAACCAGAGACGCGGCCCCCCTCAGGTCCGCGTCTCTTTCATTTTTTGGATTAGCGGCGGATCAGATAGCCGAGGATGGCGCCCGCAAGCACCAGGCCGCGCTTACCGATGGTACCGGCGACTTCGGAGGGAAGATAACTCATGCCGAAGGTGGCGATGGCCGCGCAAATGAGCGCCAAGACCAGCGACGTTGTCAGTGCCGCGGGCGATGGCGAGCCAACGTCCTTGATGATGAGGGCGGCCAGGATGCCGGTTATGTAGGCGAGCACGGCAAACACGCCGGCCCAGACGAAGAGATCGAGTTCACCCGAAACGGGAATATACTGGCGCACGAACGGCCCGGCGCCCCACGCAACCACTATTTGTAATACGATCAGGATCAACCGTCCGAGCATGTGTCCCCTCCCCCAAATTTCGAGTCGTTAAACTAGAGGGAGCTTACCAGCGAACCATATGCTTAGTCGATGCTTGGCTTGGTTCTTTTTCCTAAGCCGCCGCGATCTTCGCGGCCGAGACGGGATCGTAATTGAGTACCGGGGCCAGCCAGCGTTCGGCCTCCGCAACGGTCCAGCCTTTGCGCCGGGCATAGTCCTCGGCCTGATCGCGCTCGACCTTACCGACGCCGAAGTAGTGGCCGATTAGACTTCAATCGTCTTTGCAAACATCCGGCCGCAGCTCGCCCTCCATAATGAAGTTGCCTCCTTTTAGCACTTTGCCGTCTAATTCTCTGATCATAACTGACGATCCCGGGTCGCCTTCGGGCATCGATATGCCGCTCGGCAGACAAAACGTGAAATCCCATCGGCCATGCAATTCTGCGGGGAAGCGCATTTGTTTAGCAATTCGGTATGCACGAGGTCTGCTGTCAACGGAGATGCGAGGTTTTTCGGGAATTACAAGCCCAGCTCCGTCAGGCGATTTATCCAAGCCAATTACCGTAAAGCTCTGCGTGCCAACGGGTTCTAAAACATTTCGATCAAGAAGTTGAAGCATTCCGGCACTGCCAGGGAGAACTTCATAGCTTTTGACCGGCAACAATGACACCACGCGCGCTGGATCAAGAGTTTCAATGCCGCCCCGCCATTCTTGGCGAATTTCTGCTTCGATCATTTTGCCGAAATCGGCGCGGGGGGGCGGATATGGAATTGGTTCCGTGGACGTGCCCTCCAGGCGACCAGAGGGAATGAAAACGTCGGTCGCCATGGGTCCTCCAGAGACTTGATTGAGCTTCTGCGAGAACTTCGAGAAGAGTTTATCTCGCGACCCTGGTTCCTTGGCCCTCGCAATCCAGCCCGCCTCAGCAGCGCAGTATGCAGGTCCATAGTGTTCGACCCAAACACCACGCTTGATCAGCGCCCGATACTCTTCTTCGATGGACCAATCTATTGCTGCAATTTGCGTCACTTTGTCAGCCACAATGCCGGTAACGCCTACAAGCGGCGCATTGCGGATCGCCTCGCGACCGAAAGTAATGAAGCGCTCAACGCGCCCCACGGCTCCAGAGACGCTGAAAATTACTGGCTGGTCGGCTACCACCAATACAAAGAGAGGTTGATTTCCTTCGAGCTATGGCCAAATCTTGGTGACGGCCGGGCCGGTCAGGCGGCGGCGGTTGCGGGTTGACGGTGTGCCGATTTGGCGACGACCTCCAGCCCGTCGGAGAACTTGACACCCAGAACGAGTTTTGGCAACTGGTTGTGTCCG
>JANOKW010000099.1:0-1805 GCA_031419475.1 Hyphomicrobium sp.
CTCATCGGCGCTGGGCTCGGGTTCTTGTGGTTCAACGCGCCGCCAGCCATGATTTTCATGGGCGATACCGGTTCGCTGGCGTTGGGCGGGTGCTTAGGCGCCATCGCGGTCGCCACCAAACACGAGATCGTCTTGGCCATTGTCGGCGGGCTGTTCGTGCTTGAGACGATGTCGGTTATTATCCAAGTTGCATCGTACAAGTGGACGGGCAAGCGCGTTTTCCGCATGGCCCCGTTGCACCACCACTACGAGCAGAAAGGGTGGAAAGAATCGACGGTAGTCATCCGCTTCTGGATTATCGCAGTGCTTCTCGCGCTCGCGGGCCTTGCAACCCTGAAACTGCGCTAGACACGCCCATGGGGCTCCATGCGGGCCGGGCCGAACTGAGTTACATTCCGCGCCATGATTCGCGCCACCACCTTTGCCGGTAAGACTGTTGCCGTGTTCGGGCTCGGGGCCTCGGGCAATGCGACCGTGCAATCGCTTGTCGCTGGTGGGGCAACGGTTGCCGCCTGGGACGATAGCGAAACGGGGCGGGCTGCGGCTGAAAAGTCCGGCTTTCGGCTTGTCGATCTCTCAAAAGCCGACTGGTCGACGTTCTCGTCTCTGGTGCTCGCGCCGGGTGTGCCGCTGACGCATCCCGAACCGCATTGGGTCGTGCTGAAAGCACGCAATGCCGGTATCGAAATTATCGGCGATGTCGAGATCTTTGCCCGCGAGCGCGCAGCGACATGCCCTGATGCGCCTTTCATTGCCATCACGGGCACCAACGGCAAGTCGACGACGACCGCGCTTATCGCGCATATCCTGAAATCAGTCGGTCACGACGTTCAAATGGGCGGCAACATCGGGCGAGCTGTTCTGACGCTGGAGGCGCCAGCGAAGGATCGCTTCCACGTCATCGAGATGAGTTCGTTCCAAATCGATTTGACGCCGACGCTGCGGCCGACAGTGGGCGTGTTGTTGAACATCACGCCCGACCATCTCGATAGGCATGGGACGATTGAGAACTACGCGGCGGTCAAAGCGCGGCTGGTGCAGGGGGCCGATATTGCGTGCGTCGGCATTGATGATGACATCTGTATTGCTGTTCTCAAGCAGCGCCTCAAGGTGGGCCTCGCTTGTGCATTCAGTGCCGGTAAAAAACTGGCGCCTGGTTACAGTATGCTCGGCGACGAGATTGTTTGCAGCGATGCGACAGGGCTTGCGGTAAAACTCGGCAATTTAGCGGGTGTTGCAACGTTACGCGGCAAGCACAACGCGCAGAATGCGCTTGCTGCTATTTCGTCGGTGCGTGAATGCCTTGGTCGCATGGACACCAAGACAAGGCTAGACTGGCAAGCGGCACTTTCAACCTTCCCCGGTCTCGCGCATCGTATGGAAGAAATAGGCCAGCTTGCCAAACCAGGCGGCAAAGTGCTGTTCATCAACGACAGCAAAGCGACAAACGCCGACAGCACCGAAAAAGCGCTGCTGTCGTTTCCGCGTGACGTCTTTTGGATCGTTGGCGGCAAGGCGAAGGATGGCGGCATCGAACCTTTGCGCCAGTATTTCCCCGGCATCGTCCGAGCGTATCTGATTGGCGCATCGTCAGAAGAGTTCGCCAAAACACTTGATGGTGACGTGGCGGTCATTCAATGCGGAACATTAGATGTTGCGGTCGCAAAGGCGGCAGCGGACGCAGCTTCCTCATCTGCAACTCAGCCCGTCGTGCTTCTCTCGCCCGCGTGTGCCTCCTACGACCAATACAAGAATTTCGAGATTCGCGGCGACGCGTTCCGCGCGCTTGTTTCTGCTATGCCGGG
>JANOKW010000100.1:0-9205 GCA_031419475.1 Hyphomicrobium sp.
AAGCTCACCGACCACAACGGCAAGTCGATCGACTTCCGCAACGTCGTCCTCATCATGACGACGAACGCGGGCGCGTCCGAAATGGCGAAACCGGCGATGGGTTTCAACCGCACCAAGCGCGAAGGCGAAGACACGGAAGCGGTGAACAAGATGTTCACGCCCGAGTTCCGCAACCGTCTCGATGCGGTCGTACAGTTCGCAGGTCTCCCGCCCGAAATTATCACCAAAGTGGTTGAGAAATTCATCTTCCAGCTCGAAGCACAGCTCGCCGATCGCGGCGTGTCGATTGAACTCTCGGACGAAGCGGCGCGCTGGATTGCGGAAAAAGGCTACGACGAAAAATTTGGCGCCCGCCCCTTAGCGCGCGTCATCCAGGAGTACATCAAGAAGCCACTCGCCGAAGAACTTTTGTTTGGCAAGCTCGAGCACGGTGGAACCGTCAAGGTGCTCGTCTCCGGCAAGGGCGAAGAGCGCGCGCTGGCGTTCGATTATATCGCGGGAGATCCGTCGAAACGGCGCAATCCCGAGGACGACGAGGACGACGGTCCGCAGACCGTGCTCGCCGACGCGACACCGAAGAAGGCGCTGCCCGGCCCCAAGGAAAAGTCCGACAAGCCGAAGTCTTCGGGTGCCGTACCGCCCGTGCCAAGACGGAAGAAGGATGAGTGAACCAATTCCGAAACACGCCTCTACACGTGTGACTGCAGAAACGCCGGGCAATGGTGCCCGGCGTTTTTTGTTTGGGGCCGCCGGTATCGAACAACCGCCAAATGATCAATTGCATTATATAGCTTTTTTGCTATACTCCCGCCATGGCATGGGCGGTCGAAATCCTGAATGAAAGTGTGACCGCCGAGCTTGTGGCCCTCCCTGACGACATGCAGGCGCGTTTCCAATGGATCGTGCAGTTGATCGAAGCGCGCGGCTTGGAGCAGGTGCACCAGCCGTATATCAATCATCTGGACGGCCCAATTTGGGAAATTCGCATGAAGGGCCGGGACGGCATTGCCCGCGCGCTGTACGTGACGGCCAAGGACAAACGCGTTGTGATCGTCAGAGTCTTTGTCAAGAAGACGCAAAAAACGCCAGCGGCTGAAATCCGCTTAGCGAAGAAGAGAGCAGGAGAGATCACATGACAAAGCGGATTCTGGCCCGTGATCTGCATCGCGATTGGATGAGGCGTCCGGGCTATGCCAAGGCTTACGCTGCGCTTGAGCCGGAATTTGTTTTGGCAGACGAATTGATTGCGGCAAGGGCCGCAGCAGGCTTGACGCAGGCTGCGTTAGCTAAGCGAATGAAGACGACGCAGACAGCGGTCGCCCGGCTGGAAAGCGGCAAGAAAATGCCATCGACCCGGACCCTTCAGCGTTATGCCAGCGCGACCGGGCACACACTGACGATCAAGCTCGCCCCGGCCGTCAAGAGCAAGCGTGGGGCAGGCGCGGGGAAACGGGCCTAGACTCCACGCAAAACGCCGGGACATGCACCCGGCGTTTTTTGTTTAGCCGATCAGCATCGGTGTTTCGCCAATCATGCTGCGGTCCGCCACTTGCTTCACCAGAAAATCAGCGACGTCCGCGCGTGAAATAGCTCCGCCGCGCCAGTCGTTGATGTCAGGCAGGGCTTTGTAGCCCGCCGTCGCGGCGCCGTTTGTCAGCATGCCGGGCCGTGCGATGGTCCAATCCAAGCCGCTGTTGGCGATGAGCCCTTCGGCGATGTCTTTGTCCGCATAGACGCGCGCCAACAAGAGCGGGAAAAACAGATGGTCATACAGCGGGTTGTTGCGCCCACGGCTATTCCCCGCACCAGCGCCCGTCACCGCAATCAAGCGTTTGACGCTGGCGGCTTTCATCGCGTCGATCAGAACGCGCGTGGACGCTGAAAACAGCGTTGTTCCGAAAATAAGTTCCTTCGCCGAGGCAACGCCGAGCGACTGAATGACGGCATCGGCGCCGTTCAGCGCTTTATCAATATCGCTGCGTGACAGCGCGTCGCCCGGAATTTTGACGAGCCGCGCATCGGTGATCGCAATGCCCTCCGCCGAGCGTGCGAACGCGCGCACGGAGTGACCTGCGGCTAAGCCCGCCTTGACGGTCTCAAGCCCAATGCCCTTGCTCGCGCCAATGATAAGTATTGTGGCCATGACGTTACAAATCCTCCGGCGTCAGCCCTGTGCGCTTCGCAATGCGTTTCAGCATAACAGGCCCAATTTCTTCGTCGTCATGAAATGCAAAAACGAAGTCCGGCCAACCTTCGCGGGAAAGCGTCTTGTGCGAACCTGTTTGGCGTTTGTGGGTCCAACCAATTCGCATCAATGCGGCGAGTACGCGGCGGGCTTTGGTCGCCGGAAATCCATTCATTCGGCAGCAACGGAGATCGAGAGCGCAACGGCCTGTCTCTCGCCGTTTTCAAGCTGATCAGCAACGACCCGCAAAGCCAGCGTCTCGGCTTTGGCCATAGCGTCTCCCTGCGTTGCCCCATAGGCAAGCACGCCCGGAAGTTCTGGCACTTCCGCGATCCAGCGGCCGTCTGCTTCAAGTTCGGTTTCAATCGTGAGTTTCATGAGCCGACCCTAGCATGTTGCGGCCGAGCGCGCCAACCGTTGCGGCAGAAGCGGAGAGTTGAGACAGCCATCAAACTTTCAACACCAGCTTCCCGTTATTCCCGCTGGTATAGAGGAGATTGAGCACGTCCGGATAGGCGTCGATGCCGCCGGTGCGCACGTCCTCGCGGATTTTGAGTTTTCCGGCTTTGTGCCAGCTGCCCAATTCTCGGATGGCTTCCGGCACGCGGTCAGCCCAGTCAAATACGATCAGTCCACGCATGGTTAGCCGCTGCGTCAGCACCACGCGCAGGTTTTTCGGGCCCTCCGGCACGGACGTCGCGTTATAGGCCGAAATCAAACCGCACACGGGGATGCGGCCGAAGGTGTTCATTTGCAATAAGACCGTGTCGAAGATTTCCCCGCCGACGTTTTCGAAATAAACGTCGATGCCGTTGGGCGCGGCGGCCTTCAGTTCAGCAGCAAGATTGCCGCCCTTGTAATCGACGCAGGCGTCGAAGCCCAACTCATCGACAACGTATCTGCATTTCTCTCGCCCGCCCGCGATGCCGACCGCGCGGCAGCCTTTTAGTTTGGCAATCTGGCCGACAAGCGAGCCAACCGCGCCTGACGCTGCCGAGACGACAACAGTTTCGCCGGGCTGAGGTTTGCCGACATCCAGCAAGCCGAAGTAGGCGGTCCAACCCGGCATTCCAAGGCCGCCGATCCAGCGTTCCAGCGGCGCAAGCGAGGTATCGACTTTAACGATCCCCTTGCCGTCGCTGAGAGCGTATTGCTGCACGCCGATCAAGCCCTGCACGGCATCGCCGATCTTGAAATCGGCAAGATTGGAGGCGTCAACATGACCCGCCGAATAGGCGCGCATGACCGAGCCGAGCGGCACCGGCGCGACGTAGCTTTTCCCTTCGTTCATCCAGCCGCGCATGGCTGGATCGAGCGAGATGTAGTCTATTTTGATGCGGACTTGGTTTGGCCCAGGCGTTGGCACAGGTTCGTCCGCAAATTCAAAGATGTCCCGCGCAATGAGGCCCGGCTTTGGCCGCTTGACCAATTTGCAGACGCGATTTGTGGTCATGGGCCGGGCTTCTCCAGTGGCAGGGGGCGGACGTGACGACGCCCGATATGGCTACGCGCTCAATAAGCGGTTGTCACTCTATCGAACGGCGAAGCCGCTCCGGTCCTTGATGTCCGGCCGAATGCAGCTGCAGGCGCGACTACAACATACTTATCGCTTGCCTCGAATCACAATTGCGGAGAATAAATCTATATCGCTGAAGCAGCTTTGTATCGCGTCGCGCTGCGACCCGCTCTGCCCCCAGAGCGTTAAGCGACGAACAGAATGAGAGACGTCCTTCCTCATTCTGTCACCAGGGCCCAGACTTGATCTGGCCCAGAAAGGAGTGGTCCCCCCGGCCACTCCTTTTCTGTTTCTGGCGACTGTATCTTTCGCGTTGAGTGCACTGGCGGCACGCGGGATACATCAAGCGAGCGCCGTTCGTAACTTCTCCGCATTCGCCGCCAACACCGCTCCTTCCTCCATCTTGTTCGTTTGGCGAAGGCTCTGCCCCTCATATCGCGGAATGACGTGATAGTGCAGGTGGAACACCGTCTGCCCGCCAGCGGGTTCGTTGAATTGCCACACCGTGATGCCATCGGCGTTAAATGATGTCTTCGATGCAATGGCGATTTTCTGCACGAGCGGCAGGATTTTCGCCAGCACTGCGGGGTCCGCGTCGAACACGTTGCGCGACGCGGCCTTGGGCACGACGAGCGCGTGACCGTTCGATTGCGGCATCACATCCATGAACACGAGCGCGTCCGCGTCCTCGTAAGCCTTGTGGCACGGGATCTCGCCACGCAGAATTTTCGCGAAGATGTTGTGGGTGTCGTAGGTGGACATAGGGGCCTCGCTGAAAAATTGGATATTCAGTTGCCACAAGCCAGATGGAATTTGCAGCAACGCTCAACATCCCTACTTGCGTCCCCGGACGGAGCGAATTGCGCAGCAAGGCGCGAAGATCCGGGGTCTTCACCAATTTCCGAAGTGGTGAAGATCCCGGCTCGCGCGCGGATTATACGATTGATTGACGAAGCCGCAATACGGGCAGCGCTTGGCCGGGAACGCAAGCACGAGACGTGTCACCCCTTCCGATACGGCCCCATCTCCGCCATTTCGGTATTCGCGACACTCACCGCCGCGCGTTCCTGTTTCAAATAGCGCTCAACCGCGTGGCGCAGGGCCGGGTCGGCAATCCAGTGCGCTGAATAGGTTTCAACCGGCAAATACCCGCGCGCCAGTTTGTGCTCGCCCTGAGCGCCCGCTTCAACACGCGCCAGGCCATGCGCTATCGCGTAGTCGATTGCCTGATAATAGCAAACCTCGAAGTGCAGAAACGGATGATGTTCGATGGAGCCCCAATAGCGCCCATACAAACAATCGCCGCCGATGATGTTCAATGCGCCAGCAATGTAGGCGCCATCGCGCTTGGCCATCACGAGCAGGCAACACTCGGGCATTGCCGCACCCAAAAGCGCGAAGAACTTGCGATTAAGATACGGCCGGCCCCACTTGCGATTTCCCGTATCCGTGTAGAACTCGAAGAATGCGTCCCAGTGCGCTTGCGTGATGTCGGCGCCTGAGATGTGTTCGATCTCGATACCCGCGCTCAATGCTTCCGCACGCTCTTTGCGCACCGACTTGCGCTTGCGTGAGGCGAATGTCTCGAGGAAGTTTTCAAAACTCGCGTAGCCCTGGTTCTGCCAATGGAACTGCTGGCCCGTGCGGCTGAGAAATCCGAGCGGCACCAAGCGCGCTTGCGTTTCCTTATCCAGAAACGTGATGTGGATTGAAGACAAGCCCGCCTGGCTCGCAAGTTCGATAGCAGCTGCCGCCAGAACTTGCTCATCCGCCGCCGCGCGCGGGCCCGGCTTCACAAGGAGGCGCGGCCCCGGCACCGGCGTAAACGGCACGGCCATTTGCAACTTGGGATAATAGCGCCCGCCCGCCTGCATGTAGGCCTCGGCCCAGCCATGATCGAACACGAACTCGCCTTGGCTATGGTGTTTCACGTAAGCGGGCGCCACGGCCGCGACGCCGCCCGCCTCGTCTTCAAGCACCAGATGGCGCGCCGCCCAGCCCGAGCGTCCGCCGACTGTTCCAGCGTCTTCCAGGGCTTTCAGAAACGCATGACTGATAAAGGGATTGTATCGCGCGGGAACAGCATTTGCGCACGCGTCCCAGTCCGCGCCATTGACTTCGGAGAGTTGCGTCACAATCTTGACTGTAGCGTCAGTGGACACGGGATTGAAGGACTTTCGGCTGGTGAGCACAAGAGTTGATACGGTCCAGCATAGCGCGGGATCACATTGCAATGTAAGTAAGTGTTCTTTGGTGAGGAATTTGACTAACCGCGCATGAGGGCAGGGGCAACCGGCATGAAATGGATGAAAATTGCCGGTTGTGCGGCCGCTGCGCTGGCAATAGCTGCGACGCTCGCAACTGGCGCCGTGGCCCGCGACAGCGACGGCGTAAAAATCGGCCGCGCGTCGATTTTGCGCAAGCTCTATTCCGCCGAGAAGCTCGAGAACGGCGCCGCTCTTCAATACAACGAAGTGACGCGGCGCGCGTTCCAGCAACAGGCGTTGCTCGACGAAAGCGATCCCCAGGTGCAGCGCGTGCGCACAATCATGGATGCCCTCATCCCGCATTCATACAAGTTCAACGAGCGCGCCAAGGCCTGGGCATGGGAGGTCAACGTCATTCGCTCAAAAATGGTCAACGCCTTCTGCATGCCGGGCGGCAAAATCGCGGTCTTTACCGGTATCGTCGATCAATTGAAACTCAGCGACGACGAAATCGCCATGATCATGGGGCACGAAATCGCGCACGCCCTGCGCGAGCACGCACGCGAACGCGCCGCCAAATCCATGCTGACGAACGTCGGTGCTGCGGCGGTCAGTATTTTCGTTGGCGGCAATGTTGGGGAACTCGCCCGCGTTGGCGGCGGGTTGCTGAGTTTGAAATTCAGCCGGGACGACGAGAGCGAATCCGATCTCATCGGCATGGAAATCGCAGCCCGCGCTGGATACGATCCGCGTGCGGCCATATCGCTATGGGAGAAGATGGCGCTTGCGGCGAAAGTCGCGCCGCCTGCGTGGCTCTCGACGCATCCTTCAAACACGTCGCGCATAGGTTGGATCGAGAAAAACTTGCCCGACGTCATGCCGCTCTACGAGGCCGCTAAGAAGGGCTAATCCTCAAGGCTCAAAGCCTTCGAAGATGTCGGCGTCGGCCCAATTTTGCGCCGCTGTGCGTTCTTTAGCCGTCCGCACGGTCCACGTGAACAGTGGCAACTCAAGCACCTCGCGCACGAAACGCGTCACCGGCGTCGGCAATGCGCTCACCTGATAAGCGTAAAAATCGGGCGCAACGGGCCCCGATTCCAACAGATCGCGCAAATTCGCAGCCCGCGCTTTTGAGATTTTCCTGTTCCACCACCCCGCGCCAGCATACGTGCCTGAAACAATCCCGCGCGGCACTTTGGGCGCCAGTTCGCGCAGGGCCGTCATCACCGCCGTATCAAACGACATAAGCGCGATTGGCCCGCGATAAGCGCTCGCCAGCTTGGCGATGTGATTGAGAAATTTCTTGTCCGGCAGATCCCACTCGCTCTTGATCTCAACGAGCAACGGCACCGCGCCATCGACAGCGGCCAGCATCTCGGCAAATGTCGAAATCCCCGCCCCCCCCACTTTGTGCTTGACGCGCTTTAACGCGGCCGCATCGAGATCCGCAAAGCGCCCTTTGCTTGTCGTCAGCCGCTCCAGCGTCTCGTCGTGAAAGACAACCGGCACCCCCCCCGCTGCCGGGCGCAGATCGCACTCGATGCCGTAATTTTTGGCTATTGCGGCCGCGAAGGCAGGCAGCGTGTTCTCCGCGATACCTTTTTTGGCATTGTGCAATCCGCGATGCGCGATCGGGCGTATGAAAACGTCGCGGTCCAATGTCATGCGCGTACTTTCAAAATGGCATCGATCTCAACAGCGGCTCCAAAAGGCAAACTCGCAACGCCAATCGCCGCGCGCGTGTGCCGGCCAGCGTCGCCAAGCACTGCGACCAATAGATCGGAGGCCCCATTGATGACTTGCGGGTGATCGCGGAACTCCGCCGTCGAAGCAACATATCCTGTGATGCGGACAACACGCTCAATCCGATCGAGCGATCCGAGCGCTGCTTTGGCTTGCGCTAAGATACTCAAGGCGCATTGCCGGGCGGCAAACTCTCCCTCTGCGATGGTGTGACCGCCTCCTAGAATCCCGCTGATGACTGTGCCGTCCGCCGCTTTTGAGATTTGTCCCGAAATGAACAACAGGTCGCCGGTGACGAGGTTTGTGACGTAATTAGCGAGCGCTTGTGGGGCCTCGGGTAAATCGAGGCAAAGCGCTTTCAGCCGCTCTTCAACCGTTTCCACCATTGTTTCCGGGGCGCCTCTGCAGTACGTCTGGCCGTCACGTTTCAGCAACATCCTTTTGGCCGTGCTGCCGCCACTTTGCAATGGCCAGCTTCGGGTCTAAGGTTAGAGCTGAAGTTTTGGACATGCAGGAGCAGTCATTTGAACGACCGGGATTCGTGCCGAAAGCCAGCCGCCGCTGCAGCTGCTCTTATCTTTAGCGTGCCAGCGGTGGCGCATGCCGAGGCCGTGACCTTCGCGCCGCATCGCGCCGTCTATGAGATCACGCTCGCAAATGCGGTTGCAGGCTCCGGTGTCACAGATATGTCGGGACGTATGGTTTACGAATTAACGGGATCGAATTGCGATGGCTTCACGCAGAACATGCGTTTCGTCACGCGCATGGCCAACCAGGAAGGCGCCGAGACTATCAACGATTTGAGAACCTCAAGCTGGGAAGAGCTGGCTGGCAAGCGGCTGCGTTTTTCGTCCACTCAATATCAAAACGACGAGATTGCCGAAGCGAGCCAGGGTGACGCCGTGCGCAACAAGTCCGGCAACAACGCTGACGTCGATCTCGTGCGCCCGCAGAAGAAGAAGGTCAATCTGCCAGCGGATATCTATTTTCCCATGCAGCACGCAACTGCCCTCATTCAGTCGGCAAAAAGCGGGGAGTCGCACCTTGCAGCGAATCTCTATGACGGTTCGGAAAAGGGCGAAAAATATTACGTGACCAACGCCGTTATCGGAAAAAAATACGAACAGGGCGCTGTCGCCAACGCGGCGGCTTTCAAAGACGCGGCAAAGCTCGAAGGCTTGGCATCATGGCCCGTCGCGATCAGTTACTTTGAAGCCGGTAAAGACAAAGAGGATACCCCTCCGGCTTACGAGCTGTCCTTTCGCTATTACGAGAACGGCGTGACGGAAAATCTGAAGATCGATTATGGCCAGTTTGCTCTCAAGGGCGTCTTGAAGGAGCTTAATGTCTTGCCGCAAGGTAAATGCGATGCGCCGTAATTCAGACGGTAGCGATTGATCAACTCAGTTCAACACAGCCCAAATCAACACAGCCCAAATCAACACAGCCCAAATCAACACAGCCCAAATCAACACAATCCAAATCAACACAGTCCAGATCGCAACAGGTGACGGTTCCGGATAGCCGCGCGGGCAAAAGCCGAGACTGACTATC
>JANOKW010000101.1:0-14503 GCA_031419475.1 Hyphomicrobium sp.
CCGCCATCGAGATCATCGACAGGATCGCAACCACCCGGAACAGCGCCCCGCCCATGCTCCATGGACCAGCATGGGGCCATTTCGGACCGCCGTAAGCCAAGAGACCGAGGAAGATCGGCAATGCGAACGAGAGGAACAGGAAGATCACGGTGCAGGACACGACGATCGAGTACGCTGGTGTGCCAGCAATCGTGATCGACGACGTAAACCACACGAACAGCACCGACAGTATCGATCCCGCCCAGATGGCGTTCACAGGCGTGCGCCACTGCGGACTGACTTTCGCAAGAGCACCCGAGACACCCGGGATGCCACCGTCACGCGAGAATGCGTACAACATGCGCGAGACAGAAGTCACGGTGGCTAGACCGCAAAGGAACTGCGACACGAAGATGATGCCATAGAGGGGATTGCGGATACCTTCGGGCACGCGCTCACCCATGCCCCAGAAGAAGACGTTCCAGCCCTGTTTTGCAGCATCGTCCATGTTGGGCAGCATAAGAACGAATGCACACAACATGAGGTAACCGAAGAGGCCCGACCAGATGACGGACGAAACCATACCCTGCGGCACCGACATCGCCGCGTTTTTAGTTTCTTCCGCCGTATGCGCCGACGCATCGTAACCGGTGATAGTATAGATCGGCAGAAGCAAACCAACGAGGAATGCCATCCCCATCGAGAGTGCCACGGGCCAAACAGCACTCGCGCCTTCGGTTCCCGTGTAGTTCGTGAACGTGAAGAGGCGAGACAAATCATAACTTGGTGCGAAGTAAAGACAAACCAGAGTCAACGCGACGGCACCAAAGAAGATGATATAGCCCGCCAAGTCCGTCAGTTTGGTCGTTAATCCGATGCCGAAATGATTGAGTAGAGCTTGCAGCATCGTGATGATGGTGACAAAGCCCACGCGTGTGGTCAGAGTATCTTCGAGACCGAGTGCTGTGCCGAAGGCACCAAAGAAAAAGTACCAGGTACCAATGTTGATGGCGCCGAGAACGGTGATGAGTCCCAACAGATTGAGCCAAGCGGAAAGCCAGCCGGTAAAACGGTTGCCGAGAATGGAACCCCAGTGATAGAGCCCGCCCGCGGTTGGATACGCGGACGATATTTCCGCAAGCGCCAAGGCAAACACGAACGACATCAAAACTCCAACCGGCCAGCCAATACCGATGGCAGCGCCGCCCACGCCCGACGTTGCTTGTCCGAGCGAATTGATACCACCCGATAAAATGCAAATGATTGAAAATGAAATGGCGAAGTTCTGAAACCGCCCCATATCGCGAGACAGTTCCTGCGCATATCCCATTTCGTGCAAAACTTTGACGTCCTGTTTCTGGACATCGCTATCGTGTCTCTCGGCCATTGTGAGTTTGCTCCCCGTCCCCAGTTACAGCCGCCGGATTGGCGGATGCCATCTTCAATGCGGCCGGGCGCGATCACAGAGCCCGGCTAAATACCGCAGCATCTCTCGGCAACCCGACGGACTGCCTGTTGCCGTTTTGCCGAAATCTCATCATTGTTCCTCAAAGCGCACCGTAAACTGCCGCCGACGCGACGACATGCACAACAATTAGATGAGTTAACATCTGGCATCAATTGTTCTTTGAAGTGGAATGCGTCACAATTGAAGAAATTCTGGCGGAAGTTTGCGGAGTGCCCTCCTCGGACACGCTCTCGGCTTGCCCGTTCTATCGTCACTCCAAATTGAGGATTGGGCGTTAACCAGTATCGGTCCTGGGTAATAGAACCTGGTTGATCATAGCTGACGCCGGAGCCATGTGCGTGCCATCGAATCGAGACCAAGGAGAAACCGTGCTGTTGGCCGGGCTTGATATTGGCTCGACGACAACCAGCTTGCTTGCCGCCTCAGCCCGTATCGCAATGAACTGCGCGAGCGGCCGTCTCATGATTTCTGGCGCCGATATCGTCTGCCGCCCAGATCCCGTTTTCACGCCCTTCGAAGATGGCCAGATCTCATCGGGTGCGTTGCGCCGGCAGATCGAGACCTGGTTGCGCGACGCAGGCATCAGCCCAGCCGATATCTTTTCCAGCGGCGCACTCGTTACCGGGCTGGCCGCCCAAAGCCAGAATGCCGGCACCATCACAGCTCTCGTGCGCGAACTTCTTGGCGACAGCGTCGTTGCAACTGCGGACGACCCAAAACTTGAGTCATGGCTTGCCTTCATGGGAAGCGCGGCGCCCCTATCGCGCGCCCGATCCGGCGAGACAATTCTCAATCTCGACGTCGGCGGGGGCACCACCAATTCAGCGCTTGGGCGCAATGGCAACGTGTTGGCCACGGGCTGCCATTTTGTTGGCGCGCGGCATCTGCGCTTTGAGCCCGGCTCATACCTTGTGACCGGCCTGTCGCGCTATGGCTGCAGCGTGCTCGAAGAACTTCGCATCGGCGCCAAGAAAGGCGACACGCTCGAACGTCGCGATGCCGAACGCGTTGCTGACTATTTCGTGGCACTGCTCGAAGCGCTCGTTGCCGGGGACCGGTCGCCATATGCCTCGGGCGCCGCCAAACTTATCGAGCAGGTTGCACTTTCGCACAGTATCCCAACTGAAATCGTCGTGACTTTTTCGGGAGGCGTCGGAGAACTCGTATATGCGGAAGCCGGCGGCAAAACTTTGCCGCCCGTGACGCACTATGGCGACCTTGGCATCGATCTGGCGCGTGCGATTTTGAAGTCCCCCCGGCTCAGTCGCGACGTCACAAGCGCGGTTCCCGAAAATAAGGGGCGCGCCACGGTCCAGGGTCTGACATTACACAGCGTCGAAGTATCCGGCACCACGCTGTTCCTCCCGCATCCAGACCTTCTACCTTTGCGCGATCTACCCATTGTCGCGTCCCTGCCATCGACCGCCAGCGCGGCCGAAATATCCGCCGCTTTGGACCTGGGTGGAAATTCAACTCGGGGCATCGGCCTACAGGTGGACTTTGACGCCGTAAATCCGCCCCTCGACGCTGTTCGCCGCTTCAGTCAACAGCTATCAGGCGCGTTGTCCAGGAGTTCGGCGACGAATGAGGGGCCCGTCGTGGTCTTGATCGCGGCTAATGCCGGCAAGACGCTCGGCAACTACACGACTGACTGGCAGCAGCGGCACCACAATCTCGTTGTGATCGATGAGATACCCTTCCGCTCAGCCGAATTCGTGAGCATCGGCCGCGCGCGGCACGGGCTTGTACCGGTCACCTTTTACGGCATCAAATAATCATCTAAGATGCGCGGCAACGTCACGAGCGGAGGACGAGGATATGATCGCGCTGAAACCGCTCCAAGAGATTGCGGTTCCCGAACCCAAGCCTGACGAAGTCTATGACATCAGCCTTTTTGATCGTGTATTCGAGTTCAATGGCCTGAAAGCCCTGCTGGGTGCTGCCGACGTGAACAAGGCCGGTGACAGGCTTTGCGGCCTTGCGGCTCGCGATGAAGTGGAACGCGAAGCCGCACGCGCCATCCTTTCTAAATTGACGTTGCGGCATCTCTATGATCGCCCGCTCATCAGCGAACAGGGTCACGCCGATAGCGTGATGCGCGTCAATTACGACATCGATTTTGATGCCTTTCAAGACATCGCGGGAATGTCCGTTGGAGACCTCAAAAATCACTTACTCCGCTGCAAACCGCGCGAAGCCCAAAAGATCGGTCGTAGCCTAACCGGGGTCATGGCCGCAGCCGTTACCAAGCTCTTGGATGTTCACGAACTTATCCACGCTGCCAAGAAATTGAAGCGCCACGCAACGGCGCGTACTGCAATCGGCCTTCCCGGCACGCTTTCGTCACGCCTGCAACCGAACCACCCGACCGACGATCTCTCGGCAATTACCGCCCTCGTCTATACGGGTCTCAGTACGGGCTCGGGAGACGCACTCATCGGCGTGAACCCGGCGATCGATACCGTCGATAACATCTCAAGCATCCTGCGTCATATAGATAAACTGCGCCGCGAAACCGGCTGTCCGACGCAGATCTGCGTGCTCTCGCATGTCAAAACGCAGCTCGCATGCCTGGAGCAGGGCGCACCTGTCGAGATTATGTTTCAATCGCTCGCGGGGACCGACCGCACGCTCATCGAAGAATTTGATGTGACCGTCGGCGTGCTCGATGACGCCTATCGCGCGATGGCGGAGAACGGGCCGCTCAGGGCTACAGCTCAGCAGTTCATGTATTTTGAAACCGGACAGGGAAGCGAACTCAGCTACGGCAAGCACAACGGCATCGACATGACGACGTCGGAAGCACTGTGCTACGGACTAGCCCGCCGCTGGGACCCGTTCATGGTCAATAACGTCACAGGATTTATCGGCCCCGAAACGCACCGTACTAACTTCGAAATGATCATCTCCAATCTACAAGATCATTTCATGGGTAAGCTCCTCGGACTGCCGATGGGCATGGCGCCCTGCTACACGCTGCATTCCGAAATCACGATGGAAGGCCAGCAGATCGCCACGGAACTCTTGACGGCCGCAGGTGCCAATTTCTTCATGGACGTTTATCTCAGCATCGACCGCATGCTCGCGTACTTCGATACCTGCGGGCACGACGATCAGACTTTGCGTGAAACGCACAGCTTGCAACCGGCACCCGAATATCTCAAATGGGCCACTGCACGCGGCATCTTTCAGCGTGATGCGGAAGGCGATGTCGAGCGGGGACCAAACTGGGGCAATCCGCGCATCTTCTGTGGATCCGACTCCGAATTCCAGCGGCTCATCCAAGGCTTGCCCGCAGCCTACGGCTTTGACAGCGCTGGTCCCCGGCCGAGCAATGCCGTGTCGAGAGCAATCAAGGCCAATCTCGCGGCAGCCCGCGAAGCGATTTATGCCGAGGTCAAACCAGAAACACTCGGGGCAATCGATTTTCGCCGCATCTTAACTGCCGCTCAGTCAAAATCCGAGCATCTCGACCATCCGGATCGCGGCGCCAGGCTTCGAGACAGCGAACTCACGGCTTTGACATTTGAAACCGCCGACGTGCAGATCATCGTCTCAGACGGCTTGAGTGCCGAAGCGGTGCATCACAATATCCCTGAACTCTTGCCTGTGCTCCTCGACGGTCTCGAACGGCAGAACATCCGCGTTGGCAAACCGATGGTGGCACCTTACGGGCGCGTCAAACTCGCGGAAGCTGTCGGAGACGTGCTCCAGCCCAAGCTCGTCATCAACCTCATCGGCGAGCGTCCAGGCGGGGACGCACTCGCGTCGCGCAGTATGTCAGCGTACCTTGCCTATCGCCTCAACGATGCGGACACGCGCGGGCAAGCGGCATCGTTCAGCGGCAACGCCGGCGTCAAATATGAGTACACAGTGATCTCGAACATTTATACCGGCGGGCTTCCCCCCATTGAAGCGGGCAGCCTGATCGCAGAGCGCGTCAAACAAATTCTCAATCACAAGGCCGCGGGCAATCGCCTCGAGCACGCGCTGAGCGTGGCCGCAAAGGGGGAGCGGGCGATAAAATAGATCAACACGCACGTCATGTTGGTGAGTGAGATGCCGTCGTGCGGCATGTGATGGTGAAGCTATGGCGGCAAAAGTCGCTCGCCGCAAAGGTCGCTGCCCAAATCCTACTCCGCCGCTTTCGTCCCCGCGCCAAACCGCTTCTCGATATAGTCTTCAACAATCTTCTTGAAATCGCCGGCGATGTTCGGCCCGCGCAGCACAAGCGATTTCTTGCCATCGATGAAAACGGGGGCGGCCGGGCTCTCTCCAGTGCCGGGAAGCGAGATGCCGACGTCCGCGTGCTTGCTTTCGCCGGGGCCGTTGACGATGCAGCCCATGACCGCGAAGTTCAACGTCTCGACGCCCGGATAGCGCGTCTTCCACTCGGGCATGCGGTCGCGGATCATAAGCTGGATGTCGCGCGCAAGTTCTTGGAACACGGTCGAGGTCGTGCGCCCGCACCCCGGGCACGCGGCGACAACGGGCACGAACGAGCGCAATCCCATGGTCTGCAGGAGTTCCTGCGCGGTGCGTACTTCAATAGTGCGGTCGCCACCGGGCTCTGGCGTCAACGAAAAGCGAATGGTGTCGCCGATGCCCTGTTGCAGCAAAATACCGATAGCCGCCGACGACGCGACTATGCCTTTGGAACCCATGCCAGCTTCCGTCAACCCCAAGTGCAACGCGAATTGGCTGCGCGCGGCAAGCATGGCGTAAACCGCGATCAGATCCTGCACCGAGGAGACTTTAGCCGAAATAATAATGCGGTCTGCGCCAAGACCCATTTCGACCGCGCGTTCAGCCGACAACAACGCCGATTGCACCATGGCTTCATGCATCACGGCGCGCGCAGTCTTAGGCGCGGGCGCAACAGCGTTCTCATCCATCAAGTGGGTGAGTAATTCTTGATCGAGAGAACCCCAGTTCACGCCAATGCGCACCGGCTTCTTGTATTTGAGCGCCATGTCGATGATGGCGCCAAACTGTTTGTCCTTCTTGTCTTTGAAGCCGACGTTGCCGGGATTGATGCGGTATTTGTCGAGGGCTTCGGCGCAGGCGGGATTGTTACCCAAAAGCGTGTGGCCGATGTAATGGAAATCACCAATGAGAGGAACCGTGACGCCCTGCTTGCGCAAAGCATCGCGGATAGCTGGCACGGCTTTAGCCGCTGCGTCACGATCAACCGTGATGCGCACGAGCTCGGAACCCGCGCGGGCGAGATCGGCAACTTGCTTGACGGTGCCCGCAATGTCAGCGGTGTCGGTGTTGGTCATCGACTGCACAACGACCGGCGCACCTCCGCCGACGGTAACTCCGCCAACATCAACGGCGATCGATGTGTGCCGGGCTTTGAGACCAATATTTTGGTGCGCCGTCATTGCAGACGTTTCCTTGTTGCGTAACGTGTATTTAGCGCGTGAAACGACCCGCCGCCAGGAGCGAGATTGCCGCGAGCGCGCTCATGCAAAGCACAATGCTGGGCCCGCCGGGGGTGTCGAAATTGAGCGAGAGACCGATGCCGGCCAGCACACCCAGCACGGCGACGACAGCGGCATAGATTGCCATGCGTTCCGGAGTCGCCGCCAGTGGGCGCGCCGCAACCGCCGGGACCACCAGAAAGGCCATCACGAGTAAAATTCCAACAATCTTCATGGCAACCGCAATCGTGACCGCCAGCAAGATATCAAACAAAGCGCGCGGCCAAACCGGGTCGACGCCTTCAGCGGTCGCCAGATCGCCATGCAGCGACAAGCGCACGAGCGGACGCCACAGCCAGAGCGTCAATGCCAGGACCAGTGCGCCGCCGCCAAATATCCAATAGAGATCATCTTGGGTCACGGCGAACACGTCGCCGAACAGAAAACCTAACAGATCGACGGATGGTCCTTTGAGCAGCGCAATCGACACGATGCCGAGCGCAAGCGTGGCGTGATGCATGAGGCCGAGTACAGAATCGAGCGCTAAAAGTTTTTGCCGCCCGAAGCCGATCAAGATGAGCGCCGCCGCGATGGCCGCCAGAATGACCGCAAGCGTCAAGTCGATCTCAAGCGCAATGCCAAGAGCAACGCCGAGCAGGCTGGCTTGCGCTAAAGTCTCGCCAACGTAAGCCATGCGCCGCCACACGATAACGCAGCCAAGAGGCGCCGCGATAATCGCGAGACCAAGGCCCGCCGCAAGCGCGCGCAGTACAAACGGTTCCGGCCAATCGATCACGCGCCGCCTCGCGGCGTGGTGCTGTCAGTGGGACGGAGAGATCCTGAAATCTCGTGTTTGTGATCGTGATGATGATAGTAGGGCGCGAGTTGCTTCGCCGCTACGGGCCCGAAGAGACGGGCATATTCGGCATGCTGCGCGACAGCTTCAGGCTGGCCCGAGCAGCACACATGACCATTGAGGCACAACACGCGATCGCTGCGCGCCATGACGACGTGTAGATCATGCGAGACGAGGAGCACGCCCAGTTTGCGCTTGTCGCGAAGATCGCCGATCAACTGATAGAGATCGGCTTCGCCCGTGTAGTCGACGCCGCTGGCCGGCTCGTCCAAGACAAGCAAGTTCGGCTCACGCAGAAGCGCGCGCGCAATCAAAACGCGCTGTGTTTCGCCACCGGACAAGCGCGAGAGCTGCTGATCGATCAGGCGCCCGGCGCCAGCTTCCATCAATGCGGCAACGACCTGCGCGTTGGATACCCGATGCCCCAGCGCCAAAAACCCGGCAACTGTCATGGGAATAGCTGGATCGACTTCGAAGCGCTGCGGGACGTAACCGATACGCGTCGTTGCGGGCTTGAGGATTGTACCGCTATCGGGCCGTTCGATACCAAGGATCAATTTGACGAGGGTTGATTTGCCCGCGCCGTTTGGCCCGATCAGCGTCACGATCTCGCCAGGACGAACGTCAAGATCGACGCCAATAACCAAATCGCGGCCGCCCCGGCTCAGCGACAGGCCACGCGCGGAAACAAGCGCACTTGTATCCGGCGGGCAGGCGTGCACATGCCCGCAGCCGCATTCCGAAGATGCGCTAAGTTGATGAGCGTGTTGACCGTTGACTGCGTGACCCGTCACGTCCGTCACTCCTTTTAATTTGACCGGCAAGCCCAATGCTCATTCCTTGTGCTTGGTAGCACACTCGTGGCACGTGCCGGTAACTTCGACGAAGCGAACCCGGGGCTCGAATTTCTGCGCGCGCGCATTCTTGTCGATCGTCTCGAAAATGTCGTCGCCATCGCCTTCAAGAACGTTGCCGCACTTTTCACAAGCCAGGAAGATTGGGCGCCGTCCAAGACCCGGCTGATGCAGCCGGCTGCAGGCAAAGTAAGCGTTCTTGCTTTCAAGACGATGCACGACACCGGCTTCGAGCAACGCGTCGAGCGCGCGGTAAACCGAAATGGGAGCGAGCCGCGTGCCCTTTTTGGCGAGCCGGTCGAGCACCTCGTAAGCACCGACGCTGGCTTGGGTGGACGCAATCTCTTCGAAAACCTTGCGGCGCAGGTCCGTGAAGCGCAGGCTCTTTTCGGTGAAAATTTCGGAAGCACGATCGACGGACGTCTTGACGCGGTCCTTGGTACGGCTGTCGTCAGTTGTAGCGGGTGCCATTTCAACCTTTCAATGCCCAGCATAACATGCCGGGCCTATTGCCCTCTTTTGGATCAGCTGCATGAATAATAGAACACAATTCTGCGATCACACAGGCAGCCCCACTTCATCGTCAAACTGTCGATGGACACGTGATCTTGCCGGATCGAGATTCCCGCCCATATGTAGCGAATGATCATTGTTGCGTCGCAACATATCCGGATCGGCCGCTCTAACAAGCTGAAAGATGTTCGCGGCAGAAGAGGGGTTTCTTAAAATATCTTCATGCGCAGAGCACATTTCGTCTTAATCTTGCCGCCAATCAGCCGGGACGTTTACGCAATGTAATGGCCGGAAAATCAGATTCGCCCCACGGCTTCGAAGGGTCGCAAAGGACAAGGGTCGCAAGGACAAGGGTCGCAAAGGACAAGGGTCGCAAGCACATGGAACTCAAGAGTTTGATCGACGGACTGATGGAAGGTGTGGCGGCAAACGCCCGGCCGCTCGGTACCGCCATCTTCTTGTTCTGCGTTGTTGCACTGCTGGTGCGCACCAACACGGCCAAAAGAGCCTGGGCCAAGATCGAAGATACGATATTTTCGAATTGGCAGCTTGGCCTCTTAGGCCTCACAGGTTTCATCTTGTCGCTGGCTTCCGGTTACACGACCTGGGACGGCATGCGCAATTTCACCGGCGAGCCTTTGCTCTCTGGCATGATCACGTTCGGCATCCAGGGCGTGATGCTGATCGTGGCCTGGCTCATCGGCGAAAGTTTCGCGACGGGTATGAACACCCAAAGCCAGCGTGCTGAATCGCGCCTTGTGAACCCTGCGATCCAGACGTGGCTCGGCACGGGTATTGGACTTTTGATGTTCGTCGCCGGCCTCGCACTCGTCATGCAGTGGTCGGGACAAGCGGACGTTCGCCAAGCGAGTTCTGATGACCTCTCCTGGTCTAAAACCGGCGACAAGCTGCTAATCTTTGGATTCGGCTTGCTGGCGGTGGCGCTATTTGCCCTTTATGCGGCGAGCGATTTGATCCGCCCGTACATCCAGGGCGGCCGCGTCATCATCCGCAATTCGATGCTGTGGGTCATGTTCCTCGCCTGTATGGCGACAAGCGTATTCTTCTCGTTCGATTCTCTTTTCACATCCATCTTCCCGCAATCGGAACGCGTTCGCGCCGCTGAATTGCGCGCTCAGAACCAGGTTGCAGGTATCGTCACCGATATTTCGCAAGCCATCGGCGAGCGCCAAAGCGTCGAGGCAGACGCCCTTTTCCAGAGTGAAGCGTGGCTCACCTACGAAGGGCAGCTCAATGGCCTCGCAAAGGCCGCTGCCGAATCCGAAGGCGCAATCGAGCGCTATGTGAATGGCCAAATCGAATCGCGCCGCCGCGCTGTTAAAGAGCAGCAAGAGCGCATGACATCTGCCCAGTCGGGGCAAGCGGGCTTGGCTGGCAAGAAAGTCTCCCTGACGGAAGAGAAAGGCCGGCTCGCGACGCAGCGCCCGGAGCTCGCGACGGAATACGCGACAAAGAAATCCGATCTCGACGCTAAGGCCAAGGATATCGATGCCAAGCGCGTTGAAGCCATGGCTGAAGATAAGGGTGTCGAAGGCACCGGCAAGGAAGGCCGCGGCCCTGTTTACCGCCAGCGCATGGGCGAACTTAATTTGCTGCAGAACGCCTACAAGATTGCCGAAGAGCGCATGAAGGACGCCCAGAAGCGATTGGCCACCGTAGATTCACGCACGACCACTGTTGACCGGGAACTCGCGGCCATCGATGGCGATCTCGCGAAACTTAAGGGCGAAGCGGAAACAGCCGACCAGCGTATCAAGCTCGCTGAAGAGACGGCCAAAGACGACACTGGGCCGATGCTCGATCCCGCGCGCCTGATGCCAGCCTTCGAGAAGGCCAAGACCGAATTTCGGGAAGTCCCCTCGACCGAGCGGTTGACCAAGGTGCAGGGCCTGTGCAGCGATATCTTTGGCGCACTCTCGTCGACGCCTGAAACCAGCGACAAGCTCGCCGGCATCAACTGCGATACCAAGGATACAGCCGAAGCAGCAGCCGGTCTCTTCACGCTTCAGGCCGGTACGCAAGTATTTGGCGCGACCTGTGCTGGTGGCGATAAGTTAGCGGCCAATAAGACGGCTGACGACCTCTTCGGTTTCGCCCGCAAATGTCTCGCCGATAGCGCGCTGCCGAGCAAAGACACGGACGCGCTGCGCACCAAGATCAACGGCATCGAGCTCGCGCGCGACGACAAGGCCCACCGCTTCGTCGTAACTTGGAATGCCTTCACGGACGGCAACCGGCTCGCCTATCTGGCGCTCGCCATTGCCATCGCCATCGACAGCTTGATCTTTATGTCGGGACTTTTTGGCGCCAACGCCACGCGCTCGCCGCTGTCGGATGTGCCGACCTTCAAGGCGCGCTCGGCCTCGCAACTTGAGTCGACGATCAACGCAGCTCTTGGACCTCAGCCTTATGAGACGGCGTGGCTGACACTCAATGCGCTCAGGCCCATGACCTACAGCGATGGCTTCTCGGCAATTGCCGATTTGAGTGTGCTGGACAAACCGACGGCCGACCGCATCCGCATGGTGTTGACGGCGGGCGCCGATATCGGTGCTGTTGAAACGGCGAGCATGAATCCGGAGAAGTATCGCGTCAGAAGCGAATTGCGCGAGTATCTCTCCGGCGTATGTGACAAGCACTTCAAGACGGATGCGACAGCGAAGGACAAGGCGCGTCTTGCCCAACTCGTCGGCGCTGCACTTGAACCGCACCCGCGCGAACACGCCGATCTCGTGTTGCATACGCTGGAGCCTATCCGCGAGACGGACGGCTTCACGTCGCAAGTGTCGCTGAATGAGATCGACAACGCTTACGATACCCGCGTCGTGCGCCGCGTGATGAATGCCGGTGCCGCCCACAAGGCCGTGGCACCGGACGTGAAGATCGACGATCGTTATTATATCCGGCCCAGCCTCTACGAAACCTTGCTTACGATCCGGGCGACGGCACCAGAATCGGCAAACTTCGATTTCGAGCGCCGCCGGTTCCTTGGCATTCAAGACGCTCCCGCTATTGACGCGGGCCGGTTGAACGAGGTCCGTCAATCGATTCCAGAACAACCTCAGCAAGCACGTCTTGCAAAGGGCGAACCCAAACACGCCCCGCTATCGGCGGCCGAACGCGGACAGCTGGCTTTCGACTATCGGGCGCAGTTGCTGCAGGCGATCCATCTCGACAGCGAGCGGATCGATACCCGCCTTTCCGCAGACGACCTGCGCAGCGCCATGCTGGATGCTTGGCGCACGCTCAACGTCCATGGCAAGAAAAACGATCTGCTTGAGAGGTTGCTCAAAATGTTCGTTGAGCAACAGAACAAGGCGCTTGACGAAAGGTACGCCGATTTGAAAGGCGCCGCAAACAACGACGAACGCAAAATCAACATCCTCGACGCCATGGACAACAAAGTTCGCAGCGACCTGAGTTATTACTTCCTGCTGCCCGAAATGCACTTGATCGACAACCTGATCAACGACATTGAAAGTGCCGCGCAACATGACGCCGGTCTCAGCACAGACGAGGAAGCACTGAAAGAGCGGCTCAAAATCGTTCAGTCGGCGCTCGGGCGGTTGGAGCTGACAGATCCCCAGTCATGGGCCGAGATCAAGCAGGGCCTGCTTTCAAATTCCGATATGAGCCTGCCAAAAATCTTGCGCTTTGGTCAGCGCCGTCAGGGAGGTCCAAACGGCAGCGACAGCTAATTGCGGCGCGCTGGAACCCAGTACCCCGGCTGAGTCGCAAAATGATCATCGCCGGAATATTTATGGGCCCCCGTGAGAACAACACATGGGGGCCATGATTGTTCAAACTTCCGCCTAAACTTGAGCGCGCTTTGGCCTAATGCGGCGGCTAGTAATTTGGTCAGCGGCAACTCAAACCGGAGGTCCCGGCCATGACCATCTCGCGCTATATCGGCATCCCGCTACTCGCTGCCTCGTCTTTGGCCGTAAGCTTAATGCTGCTGCCGATTGAACCGGCTGGCGCTCATGCGCAGAGCCACGTAGACATCGCGCCGATGGCCGCGAATGCTGGCTAAGAGCCGGATCTACACGAACCCCACGCAGTAACGCTTTTCGGGCTGGCAGTATCCGCACGAGTTCTGTCGGCTCGAATCGTTTTTCGCTCTATTCTCAAAACCGGCATTCCCGGAAGTTGCGCAGGCAGTGCAGTAGAAAATGATCACAGCTTGATCCAGCGCGGCTATCCGGGACCTTTAGCCGTCGCGGCATCACAACAAAAATATTCAACGCCAAAGATCCCGGCTCAACGATGCGCTTAATGCGCATCTCTGGCCGAGAATGCGGGTGTAGAGAGTTGGGTTCAGCCGCTCAACATGCGACTGATCAAATATCAAAGCTTGAACGGCACCACTTGCTGGCGCTGAAGACCGAGCTTTTCAATCTTTAAGGTCATGACGTCGCCCGCCTGTAGATACTCGGGCGGTTTCATCGCCGAGCCGACACCGGGGGGCGTACCGGTTGTCACCACGTCACCCGGCTCCAGCACCATGAACTCCGTGATGTAAGCAAGAAGCTCCGGGATCTTGAAGATCATGGTCGCGGTGGAGCCCTGCTGCTTCCTCGCGCCGTTAACGTCGAGCGACATGGCGAGGTTGTTCGGGTCTGGAATTTCGTCGGGCGTGACCAGCCAGGGTCCAAGCGGCCCAAATGTTTCAGCCGACTTACCCTTGACCCACTGGCCGTTGCGCTTCGTTTGAAAGCGCCGCTCCGAGACATCGTTGCAGATCGTGTAACCGGCGATGTATTTGACCGCGTCCTTGGCCGCGACGTAGCGGGCTCGCGTGCCGATGATGAAGGCGATTTCGCATTCCCAATCCATGCGATCGGAATTTTTCGGGTACATGACATCGTCATAGGGGCCGCAGATGCAAGTCGCCACCTTGTTGAACAGGATAGGCTCGGTGGGTATATCTTGACCCGTCTCCTTGGCGTGGTCGGCGTAATTCAAGCCAATAGCCATGAACGTGCGTGTGCCGGTGACCGGGGGCCCGAGCCGTTCGCCTTCCTGGACGAGCGGCAAGGATGAGAGATCAATCTTGCGGATTTTATCAAGGGACACAGGGCTCAAATGGACGCCGGTAAAATCGGGCACATGAGCTGATAAATTGCGGATTTTGCCTTGAGCGTCCACGATACCTGGCATTTCAGAGCCAATTTCGCCAAATCGAACGAGCTTCATGCGCGTGCTCCCGCAACAATTGATAGATTAGCCGGACCTTGGGCTAAGCCTAAGGAACCTCTGACTAACTGCCGGACTATGGCACACTGATCTCGATGATTCGAGGGGGTGTCCGATGGCAGAGAACCAGCTGAGTTTTTCGTCACTCGATTACGCGTCGAAGAAAAAGACGACGAAGCGCGAGGTTTTC
>JANOKW010000102.1:0-8772 GCA_031419475.1 Hyphomicrobium sp.
GCAAATCCGCGCACCCCGGTTCAATTCCGGGCGTGGCCTCCAAATTTACGTAAGCCCGCAAGGGCCGGATGGGGCGAGACGATTTAAACCACTCGCCTTGAGCGGACAGTTCTGTTAATCGGAGCGCCTGTTCAAGTTCGATACGGTATTCCGCGGTAGCTCAGTGGTAGAGCGTTCGACTGTTAATCGAATGGTCGTAGGTTCGAATCCTACCCGCGGAGCCAGATTGCCCTTTGTCCATACCGCACACATAGGTGACAGTTTGTACCTAAGACACAGGTAACAACCTCACGGCCAGAACGGGTTGTCGAGTCGCTGCAGTGTTGTTGGCAGTGGATTCTTGACTACTTCGTCCGCGCTTTCCACTCATCCCAATCGATCAATCCGTGATCCATCGCCTTGCTGAGCGTATCTGGCGACATTCTTTCTGTGAACACGACCAAGTTCTGGCAATTCCACCTCGCGTTCGGAACGATAAGTCCGTCGCATCCCAGAAAATGTGTTGCCTCCGCGATTTCCTGAGTTTTCGTATGCTCCTGCGTACGCTGGATGTAGGAGAGCCGGCCGAATTGCTCAGCATTCACCCCGAGCTCGACTAACTGGGAAACATCGATAAAGCGCAGCCCCTTGCGGAGGGTACATTTTAGCTCATGTTGTCGATACTTGATCTTCGACGGGAAAACGGGTTGTCCCTTAGACAGGTGGTAGTGGATTTCCGCTACGGCTCCGTCCGCATCAAGCGAAGTGTAGAGCACGTCAAACGTACCATCATCCCAACGTCCGCCCGCGCGACTACCCTGAAGCGCGTCGCGTCCATCCCGAACCATCCGCCAACAATTTCCCGCGTATGTAATCCGCTGTTTCCGGTCCAGCGCATCAATCAATCGATTATCGCGGGGAGCACGGGGATGGGGCATCGTCAGACGTACGCATCCGCATCAAGCCGATCAACAATACCGATCACGTCTTCTGACTTATCCTTGGCGATGAAATCAATCGCTCGTTGTCCTTCCAACTGCGGATGAGGCGCATATAGCCACAAACGGATTTCACCTGGAGTGTAATACTCGTTTAGACGCGCTACGATATAGTGCAAGTCTGACAGCATACGCTGCGTACGCGCATGGGGAACGTGCGTTCCCGCAGACCACCGCGAAACGGTCGGAGGTGAAACGCCAGTGATATTTGCAATATCCGTGCCCTTGAGACTTCCCTGTTCTTGGAGGTCTCGTAAGTATCTCGCGACTGCGCCCTGAATATTATTATGAACCACGACGGCGACGCTTCTCTTCAAGAGTAAGTATTGGCTTCACAGATGCACAACGCGGGGCACCCGTTCTATATCACGCTGGCGCCTCCCTAATATTTCACGCAGTATAACATGTGAAATGAAAACAGCAAGCTTGGACGGAGGCGGCCCCTCTATGTGATAAAGTTACCGCACTATACAACAGCATAGTGGCAAAATCCGCACATCACTCAATGAATTTGCGTTTCTTAGCCACCTCTGAGGCCGTACCCGCGAACGACGCTCACAAATTACTGAGTCCGAAAGGCGATCAGCCATCGCACTCACGGCGCCAGTGCGCGGCCTGCGTCCGCCGGCGGCTTGTCGTCCGGATCGTGCCAAGATTGCTGCTGGCCGGCCCCACTATCGCGGCCGTAAATGTCGGGGCGGAATTCAACATGCCCGTCGCCGGGTTCGGCCCAGGCCGTGATGTAGGCAAAATATACCGGCAGCGGACGCGTCAACGTCAGGTCGAGCGCTTGTCCGCCCGACAGAACCTCTTTCACCCGGCCAGGCTGTTCCCAGCCCTGCTCGTAGCGCGCGATCCATTCGGCCAGCTGGAAAACTTCCTGCACACGCACACATCCGGCGCTGAAATTGCGCGTGCGCTGCTCAAACAGTTTCTTCATCGGCGTATCGTGCATATAAACCCCGTGCTCGTTCTGCATGTCGATGCGCACAAGCCCGAGCGCGTTCTTGTCACCTGGATCCTGCTTGAACTTGAAGTTTGCCACCTGCGGAGCACGCCAATCCACCTGACGCGGATCAAGCTCGGGCCCGTTATGCCCATCGTAGACGCGGATGATTTCGTTCTCGAGATACTCCGGTTCTTTTTGCAGCTTGGGCACCAGATCGAGCTGCGCGACACTGTCGGGCACGCGCCAGAAGGGGAAGAAGTTGAGCGCTTTGATTGTCGCGCGCACGTCAGGCGTTTGCCGTTCCGTGCGGCCAACAATTACCCGATGGCGCAACTGCACTTCGTGGCGTTCGACCGCTTCCAGCTGGAATGCCGGAACGTTGACCAAGACGTAGCGGTCTTCGATGCCATTCATCAACCCGCGCAGCCGCTCGAAGTTGAGCTTCATCTGCGCGAGGCGGTCGGTGGCCGTAATATTGAGAATTGGATAAACCGATTGCTCGATGCGACCCGTTGGGCGAATGCCGTTGCGCTGCTGAAACCGGCGCACGCCTGCTTCGAGCTCTGAATCAAACGTATCGTTATCGTAATACTGACCTTTAGCCGGCATATCGCCGGATGCACGCAAACGCTTGCGCAAGGCCGGCACGCGGGAATCGTTATCGCCTTCGCGCATCATGCGGCCAGCGGGCACAACCGGCCACCCGCCACTGGCGGCGATTTTTTCATAGCGTTCGATTGCCGCCGCCAAAGCGTCAAGCATCACGTCGCTGCGCCAGGGGGTCGCATCAGCCCTGATATCGTTCAGCGGCTCGGCTTTGCGTTCGACGGGCGCTGTATTGGTCTTGCGACCGTCCCCGCCGCCCGGCATGCCATCAAGCCAGTTCTGGGCAAAGGCCAATCCCGCAGCATTCGGACCCGCCAGCAGAACGGCAGCAACCAGTGCGATTTGCGCCGTGCGGCGCAAAGGCGGTAAACATTTTTGAAGCAAAATATTGAATCTCATTCCTGTCGCCCGGCCCACCCTGTCACCGATCATCGCTGCCTTGCCTTCATGCTTCTGTCCGTTCGCGCCAAAGCAGTGCCAAGCCCTACATCTGCCGATGCATATGGCCAAACGGTGACCATTTAACAGCCCCCCGAATTGCTAGCTATACGTTGAGAGCCACAGCAGTGTTGCACTTCTGCTTCCCGTGCCCAATTGGCAGGCATGATTGCTCAGAGGCCAAGCTGTTGTGCGGCGTTGTGACCGGCCTAAGGAACCTTTCAGACAAAATGGTCGTACCCACTGCTGCCGAAATGTATCGCCCTGCCTGACGCATCCAGCAGCGTGACACCACCACCAGCCTCAAGTCTTCCGATTTCCGTAATTTGAACGGGGACTGCTGGCGCGCCGCTGCGCAACAACTCAAGCCTGTCTGGAGGAACCGCAAACAGGATTTCATAATCGTCGCCACCTGACGCGATCTGTTCTGCAAAAGACGGCACTGCTTCAATCATGTGCCGTGCTGATGGTGACAGCGGAAGCACCTCAAATCTAATTGTTGCGCCGGCACCGGCGCTGGCGGCCATTCGGCCCAGATCCTTGAGAAGCCCGTCAGAGATGTCGAGAGACGCCGATGCTGCCGAAAGCAACAGCGGCCTCATCGCTAGTCGCGGGCTGGGTCGCAAATAGCGGCCTGCTAAAAATGCCCGGTCTCCACGCGTCAGTTCGCGGTTCAAAAATGCAGGATCTCGGTGAAGTGCGAGCCCGAGCGCAGCATCGCCGAGAGTTCCGGTGACAAAAATATGGTGACCCGCTTGGGCCGTCGAACGCTGAACTATCCGGCCGCGCGGCACACTTCCAAATGCCGTGATAGAAATTGAAAGAGGGCCGTTCGCTCGGTCGGTATCGCCGCCAATGAGGTGGCACCCGAACTCTGTCTGTGCAGCTCGCAGTCCGTCCGCAAAGCTCTTCATCCACGACCGTTCTGGCGCCTCTGGAAAGGCTAGCGCCATCGTATAGGCGAGCGGTCGCGCGCCTTTGGCCGCTAGATCCGAGACGTTTACGGCCAGCGACTTCCAGGCGATGTCGTCGGCGCGGTCGGTCTCGAAAAAGTGCACGCCCGCTCGGACTGGATCTGTTGTGATCACAAGATCCGTTCCAGGCTCCGGCGAGATCGACGCCGCGTCATCCATCAGCCCGAACGCACCCGGCGCACCTGCGGCCAAGGGCGCCAGATATGTTTGGATGAGATCCGTTTCGGTTTTTACGCGATCTGTCACGGCATTTGATCCAGAACTCGTCAAACTTCCAACGCTTAAGCCGTGTCGCGCTTGGCCTCGAATTCCTTGGGCCTCACCTTGCGCGCTATTTTATCGAGCACACCATTGACGACGCGCGGCTCGTCCTCGGAGAAGAAAAAGTGCGCAACGTTGATGTACTCGTTGATCACCACCCTAGCTGGCACATCCGCGCGCTCCAAGAGTTCGGAAACGCCAGCACGCAGAATGGCCCGCAAAATGCTGTCGACCCGCACAAGCCGCCAGCCCGTTGCCAGCTGATCGTCGACCAACGGATCGATTTCGCGCTGACGGCGCAAGACACCCTTCAAGATATCGGCAAAGAACAAGCGATCCGTTTTTTTTGCGGGGATTTCCGCCGTCTCATCGCCGTCGGCATGCTGAACATCAAAACGTTCGCGCATGAATTCCGCAATGACATCGTTGAGATCGGTTCCGGCCAAATCCATCTGATAAAGCGCCTGCACCGCCGCGAGCCTTGCAGCCGTTCGCGCGCTGATCAGGTCTGTCTCGGGTTTCGCCGGCACGCTCATGCCGTTTGTCCCCCGGTGTGTCCCCAGAACGCGCGCTTCAATTCAATGAGCCTCAGGCACGCGCGCGCCGCATCGCCGCCTTTGCCTTTTACTCCGCCTTCGGCGCGCGCGATCGCTTGCGCGTCGCTCTCAACGGTCAAAATGCCGTTGCCAACGGGCACGTCCATGCGCATCGCGATATCCATCAGCCAATGATTGGCATTGTTGCACACGATATCATAGTGTGCCGTCTCGCCACGTATGACGCATCCTAACGCAATCGCGCCATCAAACGACGTCCGCCCTGCGGCTCGCGCGGCCGCTGCGGCGCCAAAAACTTGCGGAATTTCGAGCGCGCCCGGAACGGGCAGGCGCGTAAACGTTGCGCCCCGTGCCGTCAGTTCTGCAATCGCCCCCTCGACCAGCATATCGGAGATGGCTTCGTAGAAGCGCGCTTCGATGATAAGCACATGCGCGCGGATATGCGGCTCGGCTTTGGCGCCCGGCGCATCCGTCTCGTTTGATTTCACAACCATTCCAGTTACTCGATGATGCGGGTGCCAGTGACCCTGAGCCCAAATGCTTCGAGACCGACATAGATATGCCCGGCCGACGACGTCAGAAGTTCCATATCCTTGACGCCGAGATCGGCGAGGATTTGCGAACCGACCCCAATTTCAACTTGGCGCCGGTTACGCGCGGATTCATGCGCGCCTTGCGGCTGCTGCTGGCGCTCGACCCAATCGGATACCGACTTCGGTCTCAAATCGCGGATGAGCACGATCACGCCGCGCCCTTCCTTCTCGATGGCGCGCATGGAGCGCGAGACGATCGAGTCGCAATCCGCCGCGCCTCCGATCCCAAGCACATCTCCAAATACGTTGACGGCATGCACGCGCACGAGCACTGGCGCAGAACCTGAAATTTTCCCCTTCACGAGCGCAATGTGCTCGGCAGGCTCCGCGGTCGTCTCGTAGACATGCAAATCGAATTCGCCGGCAAATGCCGTTTCAACGGTCGTTTTCGCCACGTGCTTGACGATACGCTCTTTCTTCAAGCGGTAGGCAATCAAATCTTCAATCGCCCCAATCTTCAATGCGTGCTTTTTCGCAAACGGCACCAGATTTGGCATGCGCGCCATGGTGCCATCGTCGTTCATGATTTCGCATATGACGGCAGCCGGATTGAGACCCGCCAGCCGCGCGAGATCGACGGAGGCCTCCGTGTGCCCAGCACGTACCAGCACACCGCCTTCGCGCGCAACAAGGGGGAATACGTGCCCAGGCGAAACGACGTCGTTGGCACCTTTACTCGCATCAATCGCAGTTGAAATCGTGCGCGACCTGTCAAAGGCTGAAATGCCGGTTGTGATGCCTTCGCGCGCCTCAATCGACTGCGTGAAAGCCGTGCTGCGTCCTGTTCCGGCGCGAGCCTGCGACTGGAGGCGCAGCTCATTGGCGCGGGCCTGCGTCAGCGTCAGACAGATGAGGCCCCGGCCATGCTTGGCCATGAAGTTGATGGCGTCGGGCGTTGCCATCTGCGCTGGAATAACAAGGTCGCCCTCGTTCTCGCGATCTTCCGCGTCAACGAGCACAACCATGCGCCCGTTCTGCATCTCTTCGACGATTTCTTCAACCGGCGAAAGAACGCTTGATGGCTTCGCAGCGGCAGTTTTTCGCAGGCCCTTGCTCACGGGCGAAACTCCAAAAGGCGCGCCACGTAGCGCGCAAAGACATCGGCTTCGAGATTGATCATGTCGCCAGGGGTTTTGGCCCCCCACGCCGTCACCGTCAAGGTATGAGGAATGACATTAACCCCAAAGCGGCTGCCAGACACCTCATTGACCGTCAAAGACGTGCCATCGAGTGCGATTGATCCTTTAGGCGCAATATAGCGCGCCAAGTGCTCCGGCGCCTCGAAGAGAAAGCGGCGGCTCTCGCCGTCTTCGGAAATTGAGATGATGCGCGCGACCCCATCCACATGGCCCGAGACGATATGTCCGCCGAGTTCGTCACCCGCTTTTAACGCGCGTTCGAGGTTGATTTTACGTCCCAACGCCCAGGCTTTTAGGTTCGTCTTGGAGATCGTTTCGTTCGACACATCGACTGTAAACAACGCGCCCTTTGGAACGGCTACAACGGTTGTTGCCGTCAGGCAAACACCATCGCAGGAAATCGACGCTCCAATCGGGATTGACGCTGCAGCGTAGCGCGTCGCTATCGTGAACTGTCCGCCTGATTTGGCGATGACTTCGCCAACGTCCGTGATGAGCCCTGTGAACATGCTCAGCCTTCCTTCTGTTCTGCGACGCGGCGCAAGCGCCACAGTCTATCAGGTCCAATTTGTCTGTTCTCGATTATCGAGAGGGGAAACGAACCGAGCCAGCGTTGTGCCAATTGCAAAGGACCGTGCGCTAGTCGGTCTTTAGCGCCAGAGCCCACCCCATCGCCCGCAACGTAAAGCGCTACCTCATCAAGAAGGGCCGCGTCCGCAAACGCGCGCCACATACCGGGGCCGCCCTCAACTAAAAGCCGCGTCAAGCCGCGCCCGACGAGTTCCTCCATGACCGATGGGAGCCAGAGCTTGCCGCCGACTTGATTGACGTCCACGATCTGTGCACCACTGGCCTCGAGGTCTTTCCGGCGTTCGGCGCCAGCGCCGGACGCAGTAACGACGAGCGTGGGAACGCGCTTCGCTCCAGCGATGACGCGCGCTGCCAACGGAACATCGAGGCCGCGCGAGAGCACCACGCGCAACGGCGAACGCGCGGTCAGCCCCGGCAAGCGGCATGTCAGTTCGGGGTTATCGGCACGCACCGTACCCGATCCCACAAGGATAGCGTCCGCACGGGCCCTCAAAAGATGCCCGTGCGCACGCGCTTCCGGCGACGTCACAAACAGCGGCTCGCCGCCTTCCCCGTGCGGCACATCCCCATTTGCGTCGAGCGCAAGTTTCAGCGTCACAAACGGGCGGCGCTCCGTCACGCGCACGATGTGGCCACGAGTGACCCAGCGCGCTTCACGCGCACTAACGCCACGCACCACTTCGATACCGGCGCTGCGCAACTTATCAAGGCCACGCCCCGCAACGCGCGGATCTGGGTCTTCAATTCCAACGACGACGCGTTTGAACCCTGCGGCAATAATCGCCTCCGCGCACGGACCCGTTTTGCCGTGATGCGAACAGGGCTCCAGCGTCACATATATCGTGGCACCGCGTGTCCGCGCGCCAGCGTCCGCAATCGCAATCGTCTCCGCGTGCGGCCGCCCGCCCGGCGCTGTCACGGCCCGCGCGAAAACTTCGCCCGATGCCTCATCGGCGATAACGGCTCCGACGGAAGGATTGGGCGCAGTCAAGCCCAGACCGCGCCGTGCCATGGTCAGCGCGATGGCCATCATGTGACGGTCGAAGGCATTTTGGTCTGGCTTCATCGGAACTGCGAGCGTGCGGAAACAATTTCCCGCCCCCCCCTCGCCGATGGCGAGCCTTCGGCTCGACGTGGGGGAGGGTTAGGGAGGGGAGTGTCCACGAACTCCGCAATAGTGCACCACCCCCACCCCAACCCTCCCCCGTCAAGGGGGAGGGAGGATGTTCGGGCCGCTAGACTTGAGTTCGTGGCGTCTTTCATCCGAATATTGCTCTAATTTTTTTTGGCTGCAGCTTCATCATCATCCTCAGCGGTGAATTCTTCCCCGCCCCGCCGCTCCGTCACATCAGACGCTATTTCTCGCACAACCGCCTGGAAATCCGAGGCATCGCGGAAATCTCGGTAAACGGAGGCAAAGCGCACATACGCCACGGGGTCGAGATCGCGCAATGCGGCCATAACCAATTCGCCAATATCCGAGGTTGAAATTTCGGTTTCGCCCGAGCTTTCAAGCTGGCGCACCAGTCCCGTCACCAGCCGCTCGATGCGCTCAGGTTCAATTGGCCGCTTCCGCAGCGCGACCTCGATGGAACGGGAAAGTTTATCCCGGTTGAACGGAACTTTGCGGCCGGATTTTTTGACGACGACGAGATCGCGCAATTGCACCCGTTCGAACGTCGTAAAG
>JANOKW010000103.1:0-6399 GCA_031419475.1 Hyphomicrobium sp.
CCCTATCGCATGGTCGCGCACAACGGCGAAATCAACACGCTGCGCGGCAACGTCAACTGGATGGCGGCGCGCCAGGCCTCCGTATCCTCACCCTTCTTCGGCAATGACATCTCGAAGCTTTGGCCGATCTCATACGAGGGCCAATCCGACACCGCGTGCTTCGACAACGCACTCGAATTCCTGACGATGGGGGGATACTCGCTCTCGCACGCCGCTATGATGCTGATCCCAGAAGCTTGGGCTGGCAATCCCATGATGGATGCCAAGCGCCGCGCTTTCTACGAGTATCACGCCTGCCTCATGGAACCGTGGGACGGCCCCGCAGCGATGGCCTTTACCGACGGCCGCCAGATTGGTGCCACGCTCGACCGCAACGGCTTGCGCCCCGCCCGTTATCTCGTGACCAAAGACAACAAGGTCATCATGTCTTCGGAATCTGGCGTGCTACCGGTGCCCGAAGAAAACATCATCAAGAAGTGGCGCTTGCAGCCGGGCAAAATGCTGCTCATCGATCTCGAAAAGGGCCGCATTATTTCGGACGAGGAATTAAAGACCGAAATCGCAGCTAGCCACCCTTACGAGACGTGGCTGAAGAGCACCCAGATCAAAGTTGCCGACTTGCCGCTGCCGGCCAAAAAGGCGGCCGCGAAATCAAACATCAGCCTCTTGGATTTGCAGCAGACCTTCGGTTACACGCAGGAAAGCATCAAGTTCCTGATGTCGCCGATGGCAGAAAGCGGGCAGGAAGCAATCGGATCGATGGGGACGGACACGCCGATTTCGGCGCTGTCGTCGAAGTCGAAGCTGCTCCACACCTACTTCAAGCAAAACTTCGCACAGGTGACCAACCCGCCAATCGACAGCATCCGCGAAGAGCTGGTCATGAGCCTCGTGTCGTTCATCGGCCCGCGCCCGAACATTCTGGATCTCGAAGGCACGTCGAAAGAAAAGCGCCTTGAAGTCGATCAGCCGATCCTGACCAACGAAGACCTGGAGCGCATCCGCGGCATCGGTGCGGTGAAGGACAACAATTTTGCGTCAGTCACGATCGACATCACATACCCCGCCGACAAGGGCGAAGCCGGTATGGGTCCGGCGCTCGATTGCGTGTGCGCGGAGGCGGAAGAATTCGTGCGCGCCGGCGAGTATAATATCATCATACTCTCCGACCGCGCCACGGGCCCGGATCGCATACCGATCCCTTCGCTGCTCGCGACGTCGGCCGTGCACCACCACTTGATCAAGCAGGGCCTCAGAACGTCCGTCGGTCTCGTCATCGAGACGGGCGAAGCCTACGAAGTCAACCAGTTCTGCACGCTGGCCGGTTATGGCGCCGAGGCCATCAATCCTTACCTCGCGTTCGAGACGCTTTACGAAATGCTGCCCGCACTCGGCGAGAACGTCAGCAAGGATGACGTGAAGAAGCGCTTCATCAAGGCGCTAGGAAAAGCCATGCTCAAGGTCATGGCCAAGATGGGCATCTCGACGTATCAGTCCTATTGCGGCGCGCAGATTTTCGATGCCGTCGGCCTCCGAACCTCCTTCGTTGAACGTTATTTCACCGGCACACACACGCAAGTTGAAGGCGTGGGCTTGCGCGAAATCGCGCGCGAGACAGTCGAGCGCCATACGGCGTCCTTCGGCGACGTCCCGATTCTTGAAAACGCGCTCGAAGTTGGCGGCGAATACGCCTTCCGCATTCGCGGCGAAGCGCATATGTGGCGCCCCGGCACTGTCGCCGACCTGCAGCACGCGGTGCGCGGCGCCGACAACAAAGACTCGTTTGAAGGCAAGGTCCCGCAAAAGTATCGCGACTTCGCCAAGGCGATCAACGACCAGTCCGAGCAGCTGATGACCATGCGCGGCATGTTCCGCATCCGCTCGGCGGAAAGCATGGGCCGCAAGCCCGTGCCGCTGTATGAAGTCGAATCCGCAGTTTCTATCGTCAAACGGTTTTCGACCGGCGCGATGAGTTTTGGCTCGATTTCGCGCGAAGCCCACACCACGCTGGCGATTGCCATGAACCGCATCGGCGGCAAGTCCAACACCGGCGAAGGTGGCGAAGAATCCGACCGCTTCAAACCGATGGCCAACGGCGATAGCATGCGTTCTGCCATCAAGCAGGTGGCGTCTGGCCGCTTTGGTGTGACGACTGAGTACCTCGTCAACTCGGACATGATGCAGATCAAGATGGCCCAGGGCGCAAAGCCCGGCGAAGGCGGACAGCTGCCCGGCCACAAGGTCGACGCGACAATTGCCAAGGTGCGCCACTCGACTCCGGGCGTTGGACTTATTTCGCCGCCGCCGCACCACGACATCTACTCAATCGAAGATCTGGCGCAGCTCATCTACGATTTGAAGAACGTCAACCCGCGCGCCGACGTATCCGTCAAGCTCGTTTCCGAAGTCGGCGTCGGAACGGTCGCGGCGGGAGTCGCCAAGGCGCGCGCCGATCACGTGACGATCTCAGGCTATGAAGGCGGCACGGGCGCGTCGCCATTGACGTCCATCAAGCATGCCGGTTCTCCATGGGAAATTGGCCTCGCCGAAACGCATCAGACGCTCGTCGTCAACAAACTGCGCGGGCGCATTGCCGTGCAGGTTGATGGCGGATTGCGCACGGGCCGCGATGTCGTCGTTGGCGCGCTACTCGGCGCGGACGAGTTTGGCTTTGCCACCGCGCCGCTGATCGCGGCCGGCTGCATCATGATGCGCAAATGCCATTTAAACACCTGCCCCGTTGGCGTCGCGACGCAAGACCCCGTTCTGCGCGCCCGCTTCACCGGCAAGCCCGAGCACGTCATCAACTACTTCTTCTTCGTTGCCGAGGAAGTGCGCGAACTGATGGCGCAAATGGGCTACCGCACGATGAGCGAGATGGTCGGCCAAACCGACAATCTCGACAAGGACCGCGCCATCGAACATTGGAAGGCGCGCGGCCTCGACTTTGCGAAGCTGTTCCACAAACCGGTAGCGGGCAAAGGCGTCGCGATTTACCATTGCGAGCGCCAGGATCACGGCCTCGACAAAGTCCTCGACCGCAAGTTCATCGAACTGGCCAAGCCCGCACTCGACTCCAAGAAAGCTGTCAAAGCCGAGCTTGAGATTAGAAACGTCAACCGCTCTGCGGGCGCGATGCTCTCGGGCGAAATCGCCAAGCGTTATGGGCACGCGGGGCTTCCCGAGGATACGATCTGGATCTCGCTCAAGGGAACTGCGGGTCAAGCCTTTGGCGCATGGGTCGCGGCTGGCGTCACGCTCGATCTTTGCGGAGAAGGCAACGACTACATCGGCAAGGGCCTTTCAGGCGGCAAACTCATTGTGCGGCCCGATCCTAAGTCCTCAATCGTGCCGGAAGAAAGCATCATTGTCGGCAACACGGTGCTGTATGGCGCCATCAACGGCGAGTGCTATTTCCGCGGCGTCGCGGGCGAGCGCTTTGCGGTGCGTAACTCCGGCGCTTACGCGGTTGTCGAAGGCACGGGCGATCACGGCTGTGAATATATGACGGGCGGCGTCGTTGTGGTGCTTGGGGCGACAGGGCGCAACTTCGCGGCCGGCATGTCGGGCGGCATCGCTTATGTGCTCGACGAGAAAGGCGATTTCGAAAGCCGGCTCAACAAAGAGATGGTGCAGCTTGAGGCCATTACGGCCGATAAGGCGAAGCTCGACGCACTTGCCAAGGCCAATGGCGACGTCAACCGCCAACTCGCCGGCGTCATGCTCGACATGCGTGAACAAGATGTGGAGCGGTTGCACGCGCTGATCTCGCGCCACGCGCATTACACCAACTCGAAGACAGCGCAGGCGATATTGAAAGACTTTGCAGGCTACCTGCCGAAGTTCAAAAAGGTCATGCCGACGGAATACCGGCGTGCGTTGGCTGATTTGGCGAAGGCGCGTGAACAAGTCATCCAAACGGCGTTCGGCAAGTAAGGAAGGGTACGTCTAATGTCCGGCGGTTTCGCAGCGACACTCGCGCCTCCATACTACGCCGTGATCTTTACGACGAAACGAACGGCCGGCGATCAAGGCTACGCGGATATGGCGCAAACCATGGACAAGCTCGCATCCCAACAGCCAGGCTATCTAGGAATAGAGAGCGCGCGCGAAGCAGGTGGTTTGGGCATCACGGTCTCATACTGGCGAGACGAGCAAAGCATAGCCGCCTGGAAGACAAACTTGGCGCATGCGAGCGCGCAGCACCTTGGCCGAGACCTCTGGTACGAACACTATGAGTTGAGGGCGTCAAGGGGACCACATCGCACGTTGCCTTGATCGCGTTCAGCACGTCGTCCACTTGGTCCCGCCTCAAGTTGAATTTTCGGCCGCGCAGCACCCGTGTCGTCTCGTTCAATACTTGTACGCTGACGACACCACCAGCTTTGATCAAGCCACGGCTGACAAGTCGCGTACTGTCGCGCTGGTCTGTAAGGTATATGATGACGTTAGTATCAAAGAAGTTCTGTCCCATGGCTCAATCGCGACTGTTCGCCTCGTCGCGGTCGAACATGAAATCTGCAGGCATGGTGCTTTTCAGCCTGTCGATCCGTTCGAAAAGCAATTCAATGCTCGCCCGAGGTTCGGGTCGCACAATCTCGACAATGCCATTTCGGCCGATCTGGATATCCAGTTCGTCGCCTTCATTCCAGTCGAGTTTCTTGGCGATTTCCGAAGGAATGCGCACCGCCAGGCTGTTACCCCACTTCGCAAGTTGCATCTGATCAACTCCGGATATACAGGATCATTGCTGTACATCTAATCACGTATCTACATGCCGTCAAGCCAACCGAACTCGAGTCACCCCATGGGCAAGCCAACCGGATTTCTTGAACTTGACCGCGCCGACCGCAAGTACAAGCCGGTCGACGAGCGCGTGAAGCACTATCGCGAATTTGTGGTGCCGCAGGCCGAAGGCGACGTGAAGAAACAGGCGAGCCGCTGCATGGATTGCGGCATTCCGTTTTGCCACACCGGCTGCCCGGTCAACAACCAGATCCCAGATTGGAACGACCTCGTCTATCGCGGCGACTGGAAGCAGGCCGCGCTCAACCTGCACTCGACAAACAATTTTCCCGAAGTCACGGGCCGGATTTGCCCGGCACCCTGCGAAGCCGCGTGCACGCTGAACATTGACGACAAGCCGGTGACGATAAAATCCATCGAGTGCGCAATCGCAGACCGCGCGTTTGAAGAAGGCTGGATTCTGCCGCAGCCGCCCGAAACAAAGACCGGAAAAAAGATCGCTATCATTGGGTCGGGTCCCGCAGGCCTCGCCGCCGCGCAACAGCTTGCGCGCGCAGGCCATGACGTGCACGTTTATGAGAAGAACGCGCGCCCAGGTGGATTGCTGGTTTACGGCATCCCCGATTTCAAGATGGAAAAGGACGTCATTGCGCGGCGCGTCAAACAAATGCAAGCCGAAGGCGTGACCTTTCATTGCAACAGCAACGTCGGCACAACGATTTCCGCGAAGGATCTGGAAGCCAAACACGACGCGGTTCTGATCGCCATTGGCTCCGAGCAGCCGTTCGATTTCTTCGCCAAGTCGCCGGGCCGCGATCTCAATGGCCTGCACTACGCCATGGATTTTCTGCCCCAGCAAAACAAGCGCGTCTCAGGCGAAGCGCAGTTACCGGAGACGCATGAGATCTCCGCTTCGGGCAAGCACGTCATCGTCATCGGCGGCGGCGATACGGGATCGGACTGCATCGGCACGTCGTTCCGCCAGGGCGCGAAAAGCGTGACGCAACTCGAAATCATGCCGCAACCGCCCGTAATGGAGAATAAGGCACTGAACTGGCCGCACTGGCCGATGAAGTTGCGCGTGTCGTCATCGCAAGCGGAAGGCGCGAAAACGGAGTTCTCGATTTCAACAACCGGCTTCTCAGGAGAAGGCGGGAAGGTCAAAAAACTCCACTACACGCGCGTTGACGGCAAGATGCAGCCCATCCCCGGTAGCGAAGGCATGCTCGACGCTGATCTCGTGCTCTTCGCCATGGGCTTTTCTGGTCCTGTTGAAGGCGATGTCGTTAAAGAATTCGCGCTTTCCGTCGTTGCGCGCGGCCGCTTCAAGGGGCTGGATGCCAGCGACAAAGATTACAAGCTCGCGGGTTCGTCGAAGCTTTTCTGCGCGGGCGATATCCGGCGCGGACAAAGCCTTGTCGTCTGGGCCATTCGCGAAGGCCGCCAAGCCGCGAACGCGATCGATGCGTTTCTGATGGGCACGACGACGCTGCCGAGGTGAGCGGCAGAATACTAGAGTCTTTCCGGTTCATATGGAACCGTAGCCGCTGTTGTGCAGATAGTTTGCGCATTCTGTTGGCTTGAAGTGAGTGAGCAAATTTCCGATGCGCCTCCAGACCGCTTCGACGCTTCGTTCGTCGGCTTTGCGAAGCA
>JANOKW010000104.1:0-7604 GCA_031419475.1 Hyphomicrobium sp.
CGCGCTTAGCGCGTCTTGGAATGCGGTTGTGGCGGAATTGGTAGACGCACTACCTTGAGGTGGTAACGCTGGAAACGGCGTGGAGGTTCGAGTCCTCTCAACCGCACCATATCCAATCAAATAACGTCGAGCCGGGCAGCGTTGCATCGCTACTCGCGCTGACGCAATTGGATGCACGGCTGCGGCGTCCAAAGCAGCGCTCTCAAGGCTGCCAGCCGGCAAGAGCGGTCATTACGGCAAATCCAATGACGTAAGCGAGCGGCACATACCAAGCGGCGCGAAGCCATGCCAGAGCCGATTTGGCTTCCGGGTACATATTTGAGATGGCGACGCCGGCCGAAGACCCAAACCAGATCATCGAGCCACCAAATCCGACGGCATAGGCGAGGATGCCCCAATCGTACCCGCCTTGCTTGAGGGCGAGCGCGGTCAGTGGAATGTTGTCGAACACAGCTGAGATAATGCCAAGCCCGAATGCCGTTTTCCACGATGGGCTCGGGAGTGTTTCAACCGGCATCATGGATGCAGCCGTCACCAAAGCCAGCAGGAAGATGGTGCCGGGCACTGCGTCGTGTGCCGCCGCCCAATCGGGACGGCGTAACGCGGCCGCTGCAATGATCGCTGCCCATACCGCAAGACCGAGCGCCGGGATCTTGCCCATGAGGTCAGGGAACGTCGCGTTGCCCCACACGTTGACGGCAATCGCGGCGAGCAGCACAGATACCGTGATGGCAACACGCGCGTAGTCAATTGTAAGTCCTACAGGCGGGTCCTTCACGATCGGTGCGTAGGCATGCTGTTGACGTGCTGCTGGAATTGCAAAGCAGACGAACGCAACCGTCGCCCCAACAAACGCTTTCAAGACGGCGAGTGGTGAGACGCCCGCGACCCACATCATCGTGGTTGTCGTATCGCCGATGACGCTGCCGCTTCCACCTGCATTGGCGGCCGCAACAATGGCTGCGAGATAGCCAATGTGGACTTTGCCTTTGAACACATGACGCGCCACGGTGCCGCCGATCAGGGCTGCAGCGATATTGTCGAGAAAGGCTGACAGCACGAAAATCAGGGCGAGCAGCCAAAGCCCGCCTGTCCAGTCATCTGGGAGAAGTGCTGGCATTTTATCGGGAATACGGCTCTCTTCGAAATGCCGGGCAAGCACGGCGAAACCGGTCAAAAGCAGGAACAGATTGACCAGTGTTGGCGCCTCATGAACCGCGTGAGCCGCTAATCCTTCAAGGCCCGGCCCTGACTGGAACCCGGTTACCGCGAGCTTGAACAACGTAATCGCGGCAAGGCCCGCGAGAGCGATGGGCAATGTCCGTTTATGAAAGAGACCGACGCCCGTTAAGGTCAATGCGAACAGGACAAATTCAGCGGGTATGGAAAAAAGGGTCATGGCTCAGCATCGGTTTACAGCTTCGCATAATCACGGCTTGTATCGGGTTCCAACTTGAGGTGTCCATTGGCCGTTTCCGGCAGGTGGTTCCATCGCCTCGACGTTGACCGGCGGTCCGCTGGGATCGCCGCCAGGTTGCACGACCCAGCCGGATGTGACCGCTGCTGCGGGATTGGAACTTGGTGCAAGTGGTTTGGAAGGTTCGGAACGAGCACGAATCCGTACCACCGGCGCCCAACTCAATGGGGCCGCCTTTGCCGTTGCGGCTGGGCGCGCTGCAAATCGGTTCCGAGCTTCCGGCTTAATCGCCGTCACGGCTAAGCGGCCGAGCATATTTTCTTTTGCGGGTCCGATAGCCCCGTAGAATGGCAGCAGAACTTTATTCTTGGAAGCCGGCGGCGCCGTCTTAGCAATGCGCGGCGCATATTCGGCCATCAGTTCAGGTAGCGGCTCGGCTGGTGCTGAAGGCACCAAATGGACAACCTTATATCCCTTGTCGGCAAGCCGGCTCAGAATGTGCGGAAGGGCCTTGGCCGTTACGGTCTTAATATCGTGAAAGAGTATGATCCCGCCCCCATTTGCTTCGACTTCGGCAAGTATGCGGGTCACAAGCTGTTGGGGATCGGAGATAAAGCTGTCGTTGGACACGACATCGACAGTGAACGTCGCGATGCGGCGCGTCTGCAATTGATCGAGTAGGGATGCGGAATCAGAAAGTCCGGGAAAGCGGAAAAAGGGCGCGATCGGCGCCCCGGCAGCCGTTGCAACGGCAGCGAGCCCGCGTTCGACTTCTGCGCGTGCCGCGTCTGGCTTCATGCTTGGTAGATGATAGGGGTGAGAAAAAGTGTGCGAGCCGAGCGTGTGCCCGCGTGCCAGAATCTCGCGGACGGTTGCAGGGTAAGCCAGTGCCATACGTCCAACGGAAAAGAATGTGGCTTTGGTGCAGAACGTGTCGAGCGTATCGAGGATCGACTTTGTGACCCACGGCATGGGTCCGTCGTCGAACGTGAGCACCACTTCCTTGTGCTTCAGGAATGATGCTTCGCGGGCTTGCTTCGTGACCGAGCCGAAGAGCGCGCCGGTGCTGGCATCGATTTCGATTGTGCGGGAAATTCCAATGCCGCGGCCGGTTTGGCTGCAGGTGCTGGCCGGCTGGGCCGAAAGCGGCGTATGCACCGCCATTAGAGCCAGCGATGCCGAGAGGCACGCCACTTTTCTGGCGCCGCTAGCCAACGCATGTTCTGACGTCCACCCCATTATGCGGGTGTCGATGGATTCGGGGCCGCTAACAAGAAGCCCGGCGCCTCAGAGCACTTTTAGTAACAGGCAATGTCCTGCGGCTATTTGATATCACTGAGAAAATACGCGCATCTGCCAGGGTAGCTCTTCGATCTGACGGCGCGCCGGGCGCTTGGCTGGGGCGGTGCCTGTGCGGTTCGTGCTTGAGGTCGTGACATCGGGCTTCTTCTTCGCAGCGATCGCTACGGGCGGCTTGCCGCTCAACCACGGGAGATCCTCGCGGCCGTCGGACTGTGCGTCGCTTGGTTTAACAGCTGCTGTCTTGGCGCCGTCAGGCTGCGGCAATTCCTTGCTCTTCGTACCGCGCGCGTTGGGCGGGGCCATTGTCCAAACAACCGAACGGTCGCTGAGGGGCTTGGCTTTAGCGGCATCGCTCTTTGCTTGGATGGCTTTTTCAGCACTGCCATCGACGTTGGCAACGGTATCAAGCAATCCCTTTGGCACCATATGCACAACCTTGTAGCCCTCGTCGTACAACGCCGCGAGCAAGTCATCAATGGCTCTGGCGGTTGAAGGCTGAATATCGTGCATCAAGATAATGCCGCGGCCCTGCCGTTCCAGTTCAATCATGACGCGGTTAAGGACGGCCTTTGGGTCACGAGTGCGAAAATCCTTGGAATCGATGTCGATAAAGAACGTTGCGACATCGCGAGTCTTGGCGTGCTCACGCACCAGCCGACTATCACTCAAGAAAGGAAAGCGGAAAAATGGCGCGATAGGCGCGCCGGCCGCCTTGCTTACAGCGGACATACCCAGTTCGAACTCATGCCGGCCTTTGATCAGGCCGAGCGGGGTCAAGTTCTGATGTGACCACGTGTGAGAGCCAATCGTGTGCCCGGCGGCCGCCACTTCCTTGACCATCGCAGGGTCAGCGGCTGCCATGCGGCCAACCATGAAGAAAGTTGCCTTGGTGCAGTGGGCCGCCAGCGCCTTCAAAACGGGGCGCGTATAGGCGCGCATGGGGCCGTCGTCGAAGGTCAGCACGATTTCGCCGGCTTTCAGAAAATTGTTGCCCTTGTGACTGCCGCCGAATACCGGTCCGCCCGTTGTATCGATCTCGACAACGCGCGAAAGTCCAAGCACTCCAGGTTTCGTTGCGCAGCCGTCAACAATCGGCGCCGCCATCGGCATATCCGAAGACACGACGGCCGCCAGCGCAGAAAGCGCAACAAGTGATGTCAGTGCCGTTCGCATTGTCCCCGCTCAGGCGTCCCGCAAATAATCGCCGCCTACCCGTCTCTAAAAACCCTTTTGGGCATCGAGGTCAAGACTGGGCGTGGGCAATCCAGATCTTTACGAATCTGTCACAGTCTTCCGCGCCACAACTGAACAGAAAATGCGGCCGAAACAGGGGCATGGCTGTGCCTATCGCGTGACAAACCTGCGCCCAAGGGGTCGCCAAGCGCCATCTTTCCTGGTAGGCGGCTTTCAAAGGCCGAACGCTCATCAGATACACGAATCAAGACAGGGGCTCTAGGTGGCTGAGGAACTGGAAAGCGGTGCGCCTGCGGAGGCAGCGGAAGAATCGAGCACGGCTCTCGTGCGCTCGATTTCGGCCGCGTTGCAAAACGGCGAAATGCAACTGGCCCGCGACCTGGTGCGTGAACTCAAGGCCCCCGATCTCGCCGACGTCATAGAATTTCTGGAGCCCGAAGAGCGCATAGCGCTCATTCAAGCCTTGGGCAGCGCCTTTGATTACGAAGTTCTCTCGGAACTCGAAGAAACCGTCCGCGACCAGGTATCGGAAGCACTCCCGAACGAACTTTTGGCCCGCGCCGTGACGGAACTCGATACCGATGACGCTGCTTACGTCATCGAGAATCTGGAAGAGAGCGACAAGCAGGAAATTCTAGCCCAGCTCGAGTCCGGCGACCGTGAAGCGCTGGAACGCAACCTCGATTACCCGGAAGAAACCGCCGGACGCTTGATGCAGTCCGATTTCGTGGCGGTCGCGCCGTTCTGGACCGTCGGCCACGTCATCGACCATATGCGTGAATCCGATGAACTGCCCGATCACTTCTCGGCAATTTTCGTCGTCGATCCGGCGTACCGCGTGCTTGGCTCGGTGGATCTGTCGCGGTTGCTCAGAACCAAGCGGCACGTCTTGGTCGAAGCCATCATGGACACCGAGTACCATTTGGTCATCGCCACCGACGACCAGGAAGAAGTTGCGCGTCAGTTCAAGCGTTACGATTTGATGTCGGCGCCCGTTGTCGACGAGAACAACCGGCTGGTTGGCGTCGTTACGGTCGACGACGTCGTCGAAGTCATCCAGGATGAAGCCGAAGAAGACATGAAGGCGCTCGCGGGCGTTGGCGACGAAAGTCTCGCGGGCACGGTTCTTGAAACCGTTCGCTCGCGCGTGCCCTGGCTCATCGTCAATCTCGGCACGGCAATCCTCGCGTCGTCCGTGATTAAAGCCTTTGACGCGACGATCCAACAAATGGTGGCGCTTGCGGTTTTGATGCCCATCGTCGCCTCCATGGGAGGAAATGCCGGCACCCAAACCATGACCGTGACGGTCCGCGCTCTTGCAACAAACAAGCTCGGACGCCTCAACGCGCCCCGCGTTATCACGCGCGAAGGGTTGGTTGGCCTGTGCAATGGCATTGTTTTATCAACGTTGCTGGCGCTCGTTGTTTATTTTTGGTTCGGTCAGGGCAAGCTCGGCCTCGTGATTGGCGCCGCCATGATCGTCAATTCCATTGCCGCGGGGCTGGCCGGTATTCTGGTCCCCCTTGCTATGGATTCTCTCGATCTCGATCCAGCGCCAGCGTCAGGTGTTTTTGTTACGATGATCACCGACGTTGTAGGCTTTTTCGCCTTCCTGGGTCTGGCATCGATCTGGTTGATGTGAGGAGTTCGAATGTCCGGCCTAAATGTGAGACCACTCGCAGCACGCGACGAACAGAGATGGCGGGAACTCTTTGAGGGGTATGTCACGTTTTATGAGGCATCAGTACCGGATACTGTGGTTGCGCTGACGTGGCGCCGGTTACTCGCGGGCGAGGATGGCATGGCCGCGCTTGTCGCCGTTGACGAAGCTGATCGCCCCATCGGATTGGCACACCTCGTCTTCCATCGTTCAACGTGGACGGAAACTTGGTACTGCTATCTGGAAGATCTGTTTGTGGATCCCGGCATACGGCGAGCTGGCGTTGGCCGCGCGCTGATAGATGCGACCTATGCCGAAGCCACCCGGCGCGGTGCTACCCGCACCTACTGGGCGACGCAGGAGACGAACAAGACCGCGCGGCGGCTTTACGACAGTGTCGGAGTTTTGACCGAGTTCGTTCAATACCGCCGTTGATTGCGGCGCCAAATTTGGGTTGAAGGCTCAGCTTGAGGGTGCGTCGAGCTTGCGCGTGAGGTTGTCGAATTCCCGGCGCAACTCGTCATTCTTGAAAATCTGGTCGAAACTCGGCGCTTCCAGCCTTTGTATGGCTTCGAACGAGGCCGAGCTTTCGCGCATCAGGTTGCGCAGTTGCACGCTGGCTTCCACCGTTTCAAAGGTGTTGTCGGCAATCCTCAAGTCGTGCGTTGCCTTGAGCCGCGCCTTGGCAATTTGTTCGCGCTGCTGTTGAAGATAGCGCCGGTAGGCCTTTGCTGCCTCTTCGGCCAGTTTCTGGCTTTCCCGGTTGGCGTCGAGCGCGCGCTTCTGGTCAGGGCGATTTTCCGCCTTGAGCAAGGCATTGGTCTTATTTCGTGCCGTCACGATGTCACTGAGAATGGCGTCGAGGCGCGGCATGTACTGCGTGTCTATTTTTGCAATCGTGGAATCCTGTGCCTGCACGAGCATGGCAAACAGGGCCGCGTGCATGGCAAAATACTTGCGCGAGGCGTTCATGTTGTCGCCGGTGACGCCAATAAGCTTTGCGAGTTGCCCGTCGATGAGTTTAGCGGCGTTGAACACGGCCACAAGACGCACCAGATCACCCGACAAAACGCTGTCGAGCAACAGATCAACTTGTTCAGGCGCGAGTTCAACGCCAGCAGACTTCAGTGCCGTCGCTATCTCACCTTTAGCGTTCTTGATTTCAAATCGGTTGGCGTCGATGCGCTTGCCGGTCTCGGCAATGGCCGTAGCAAGCGAGGCAACCGTGTCGTTCAAAATGCCGGGCAGCGTTGCGTCATTCGGCGCGGATAGCTGTTTTTCACGTAGTTTTGCGTTCTGATCTTCAAGCGTGCGGATATTCTGGCGCAGCACTTCAACTTTCTTCTGAACATCGACGACAGGTACGTCCGTAACGATGCCAAGCGCACTGTCCAAAAGCGCGCGAACCTTGGTTTCGCGGTCCTCGCGCGTTTCTTTCCAGAAGGGCGGAATGAAATAGTCTTCGCGGCTCGGCAGTTTGCTGGCGTCAGAGCGATTGTCGGCGGTGTCTTTCAAAACGGCGTCGATGGCCGCCATAAGCAGTTTGGCTTGCTCATATTGGGGGTCGCCTTCGCGCGGATCTTTTGGTACTGCGGCGCCCGCAGTTGTGCCGGGCTGCGGTGGCTGTGCTTGTCGGGCGGCCTCAACGGCTGCTTTGTTATCGGCAATGTGAGCGGGGCGCGCATTGTCGCGGCGGATAATGTCGCCGATACTATCGCGCTGCGCGGTTTGCGCGTTGAGCACGCTCGAACTCGACACGAGGCCAAGCCCGATCAGTAAAGTGGCATACAGTGCGCGACACGCGACGTTCATGGCGTCCTCCAGCGCCCCTAAACGCCATGAAAATTCAGGCAAATCCATGGTCCCGGCACGGCCCTGCCGATGCAACCTATAGCAGGGCTCGGGTATAGGCTGCGGCGACAAGGTCATGGAACGTCCCGTCTATTTGGCGCGCATCGTTGAGAACCAGCACGTTAGGGAAGGGTGGGGTCCCCCGTGCCGCCGTTGTGTCAGCCTTTCGCACCCGCTCAC
>JANOKW010000105.1:0-5384 GCA_031419475.1 Hyphomicrobium sp.
GCGGTGACCGTTGCAAGGCCAATGGCTCGTCGGATCGGAAGCGTAGCTGGCCACTTGCGTCCTACATACAGATCTACATCTTGCAAGTAGGGAGCTAGTCTCGTTTTCTAAGATAAACCAACGGGTTACCGCGGAAGCGCCGTCATGCCCGGACACCGCTTCCATTCCCAATTGTTGCAAGCCACCTTCGGTGACACACTCCAGTTCGGCTCGCGGTGTCCTCCCAGCGAATCCCTGCCGTCCTCTGTAGCTTTCGGCAAAAGGGGACAAGATGCCGAAGCACTTGCCGACCCCGATACCGTAAGTGGCTATGGGATCGCGTTTTATTGTGGAAAATAAACAAGTTAGCTCGTCAGAACCGTCATGACCAATAGCCTTAGCCTCGTCTACTTTGCTGTAGCCCGGACACCTGCGGTGTTCTCACGAGGCGCGGCTATCTTTTCACCCTCAAAGACTGCCCTCGATTAGCCGGGGGGCAAGTGCGGCAAGAGGTGTCGGCGCGGGGCAGCGGCTGGCTAAGGCGAGGTTGCTTACGAGACTTTCGCGGGTAGGGCCGCGGAATTGAACTCGACGAGCTTTTTCCAATCAATCTTGCCGTCGCTTGCGAAGTCGCGGATGAACACGGCGCTGAAGCGATTGATGACCTGCGCGTAACCTTCCTCGAATTGATCGTTGCGCTCGCGCGCGAGGTGTCCGAGCGGCTCGATGATGTTGGTGAACAGCGCCGCATCGCCTGATATGAAATGCCAAAACTGCTGGCCGCAATATTTGAGATAGTCCGTTTTCTGTGGGTTCGAATCGCGGCCATAGCAACAGCCGTTGACAGCGACCACGTGCAGTGGGGGACGATGGGTGGCGAGAACGCGCTTCGCCGTCATGAAGTTATCGCGCATGCGCGCGATCTGGCTGCTGTTGCCCCAGTTTGGACCCGACTTTATCGCAACCAGATAAAGAATGTTGTCGCGCGTGAATTCTAGATCGACGCCGACGGCTGTCGAAATCCGTCCGCCAAATACGCGGCCGCAGATAAAGATGGCCAATCCCTCCAGAAAGTTACCGAAAATGGTCTCTTCCTGCGATGAGAGATGCGCGTCGAAAAGCGTCTTCACGAGGGTTTCGGCTGTGAGCATGTTTTTGGCCCGGAAGAGATACGGATTTTTGCGCTTTAGAATGCTCTCAAGCGTAAGTGATTGGAGGCTCGTCAATCTCGCCTGATGAAAGGCTCCGATGTGCTGCTCGACGTACTCCGTGATTTCACGATAGTCGAGCGGCTGCATAGTTTGCTGGGCGTGGCGGTGGCTCGCATTCGAGCCGATCGTGAGCGGCGTCGACGTACTCGCTGATAATCTCAATCCCGATTGCGTGCCGGCCAAGTCGCTTGGCGACGGCGGCCGTGGTGCCCGATCCTAGAAATGGATCAAGCACGGTGTCTCCACGCTTTGTGAAGAGACGGATGAACCACTCTGGTAGTGCTTCGGGGTAGGCGGCGCTGTGGCGTTTGTTGCCGCACTCGGTCGCGAGATGCAGAACGTTGGTCGGATAAACGAGCTCGCGGCCAACCCAGTTCGAGATGTTCTTGCCAAAACCGCTGCCGACCGCAGAAGGATCTCGACGCCGGTCCGTCTTGCTTAGGTTGCGCAAGCGGCTATTGGCCCAGTCGCCTACAGGGACGCGCACGGCATCCTGGTACATATTGAACGAGCGCGATTTGTTGAACTGAAGCAGCCGTTCCCAGCCGTCACGGAACCGGTTCGGCCATTTGCCTGGATAGGAATTCTTCTTGTGCCAAACGAACTCTTCCGTCCATAGCCATCCTTGAGCGCGTAGAGCTTGGATCAATTCAAGAACATAAGTGCTGCGCTCGCCATCGACCACTCGCTCCTTAATGTTGAGAATGAATGTCCCGTCGGGCTTAATCACCCTTAGAAGCTGTTCGCTGATCGGCGTGAACCACGCCACATAATCGTCGGGCGCGATGCCGCCGTAGGTATCCTTGCGGCTGCCGGCGTACGGGGGAGACGTGACGATCAAGTTGATCGTGTTCGATGTGAGATTTGTGAGCTGCTCTGCGGCGTCGCCTTCGAGGATTTTTGTGCGAACGCTCGTGGAACCCATATCGGCTGAGTATAACCGCGTGAGCGGAAATTTTAATGAAGGACAGGGGATAACTTACCACAAGGGCCAGGAGGGGACGTTCTAGGCAACTCCAATGCCCGTCACCTTTCTGAAACTCCGTTCGAGAATGCCACCAAAGAACCATTTGTCAAGGCTTCCGCGCAAGGGCCTGCAATAAAAACTATGACGCATAAGATGCTGCAAAGCCTTTGCCGCAGCAGAACCGAGTTCGGAAAGTCGACAATGGGTGACCGCCGGACGAAGACTCGAATGAAGTTTTCCCCGCCCACTTAGTTATTCATGTGCCAAAGTGTTCCGCAAAGCCTGTATCAGAGAGTGTAAAATGACAGCAGACAGAGATGGCGTCGGTGCTTTCGTTCTGAAGTGGCTTTTCAAGTTTTTATCGGCTCTAGTTGTCGTGCTTACAAGTAGTGCAATATTGTTTTTGGTGCTGCTCGGTCAGGCACCGCCGCGGCCATCCGAGCTACCCAAACAAAGCGTCTCAGTTACGTCAAACACTGAGGTCGCCGCGATCGGAACATTTGCTGGTATCGGTTCAAATAGAGCTGGGTCTTGTATCCGAGTCCTTTCAATTGATGGAGGTGGCGTGAGGGGCCTGGTTCCAGCTCTCATCCTGGCAGAGATTGAACGACTGTCTGGCCGCCCAGTTTTCCAACAGTTCGATCTCATCGTCGGCACTTCGACCGGCTCAATTCTTGCTCTTGGCTTGACACGACCGAGTAATGCCGACCGTCAGCTCCCAGCTTATGCGGCGAACGATCTCGTTCAATTATACCGCGATGTAGGGCAAGAAATATTTCCATCGTCATTCGCGTTATTGCGGAACATAAGACGGATATTTCGTCCGAAGTTCAGTCCGCAATCCGTCGAGGCCGTTTATGAAAAGTATTTTGAAGATGTCCGTTTGCACGAGGCGCTCACGAACGTCGCTGTTCCAGCCTATGATATTGAAAACAGTCGACGTATCTGGTTCCGCAGCTATGCGTCTTCCCACGGCGATCTGCTGATGCGCGATGTGGTTCGAGGAGCGACGGCGGCTCCAACCTACTTTCCGCCAGCGCAGTTTGCAGTTGACCGAAGCGTGTCTTCGAGTGGTCACGTCGCACTGGTCGACGGTGCACTCTTCACGAATAATCCGGCACTGGATGCATATATCATGGCGCAGAAACTGATGAGCAGCCAAGAAGACAAAAGCTTGCTACTTCTGTCGATCGGTACCGGCCAATCTGTTCGAAGGCACTCGTTCGAAGACGCGTGGGGATGGGGAGCCGTCGGTTGGATGGACCCGCTGCTTGAGATCGCCTTTTCCGATCCAGCTGTTGACGACCAGGCAAAACAAGAGCTGGCATGGAACAAATATTTTCGGCTCCAAGTCGAGATTGGCCAGCCCCCGATCGAACTAGACGATTCATCCCCAGAGGCAACGGAAAAACTTGATGGCAACACGAAGCTGTTCATGAAAAAAAACGAGGAACAAATTCGCGAAATTGTTTCCGAGTTATCGTTGCCGCGATCGTCACAATGTGGCACGGCACTAGGGAATGATTACGAGCCAGTTACTGGACCGCGAATACGTCTGACGCCGCCAAGCGCGAAGTAGATGCTCTAACGAGCTCTCCCCGCGTGACTTGGCGCCCGCCAAATCGTAGGAATATGTCATGGAACTTTCGAGCGACCTGACAGAAGCGATCGCGGGTGCGATCATCGGCTCAATTGCGACTGCGGTCGTCAGCTTCATTCTTCACAGAAAAAGTCTGGAACATACGCGACCGTTGGCTCGGGAAAAGGTAGATTGGGATTTTCTCGCTGAGACCCTGCCTGTGCTTTCACGGCCTTTTTTCCACTACAACTCCCGACCGGTTGAAATCAGAAGATGACGTGTTTTTGATGCTTGATGACGTCAACGCGTCGTTGCGCGAAGGAACGTTTCGTGGAATTTTCACTGGCAGCGCGCGCACCGAGCCGATCTCGGGTAACGTCCATGCATACTCAGAGGCGCTCAAGAAATACATTCACGGTCAAATGCCCCGCGAGGAACTTGAAGTGCATCGCAAGCAGGCATTGGAAGAAACTTCTGCCAGACGCAGCAACTCTGTGAGGGCAAACGTCCTTAGCGTAATTGCGACGGTGTCTGCTTCGGGTCTTGGTCGTGTAAAAACGCTGTCATTGGGTTTATGGCCGTCGCGGGCGTAGTCCAAAAGCCGGCGCGGAGGCTCTCGCAGTCCCTTCCGGACGTCCTCACTCGCTCTTTGTGAAGTGGAAGCGAATGCTCTTCCAACGCTGAAGGCACACCGGCTGAGGACGGTGGAAATTCGACAAAGAGCGTGATTTCGAGTTTTTTTCCGCTGCAGGAAACAGTGCCCAAAATGGATTGACCGGCAGCCCCAGTGGAGCTGCCGGTCCATAAAGTTCAGCCGCGGTTACACTATTGGACGGTGATCGCCTGCATGACGACTTTCCCGTCTGTCATCACCGGCTTGTCCTTATCATCGAACTTAGTGTCGCCGTCCGACTCCTCGTGCAGCATCAGGATGAGCTTCGAACCCGCTTTGCTGTCTGACGTCAGATTCACCGTGACGTCTTTGTTTTCACCTGCCTTTACTGAGGTGCTGCCAAGGATCTTGCCGGCTTTCATTCCAGTGGCGTCAGCCTCGTGAACGACCAAATAACCGGCCTTGCTTGCAGCGACCGAGGCAGCGGTCACGCTCTTGTTCGTGAGTTTCTGATCCTTGGCCGATATCGCATCTGTCGCTGCCAATGCTACGCCTGCAAATCCTACAAGTGAGGCAGCAACGACAAGAATTCGGATTTTCATGGCATCCTCCTGTGTTTAGTGGGCTTATTCGCTACTTAAGAACTGCGTGCGCAGATTCAATGCACGAGCGAGATCAAAACCATCCATTTGTGTTGTGCGTTGCAGCAAGCAAAATGGCGATGCAGCGGCAATCGACATGTGAATCCGGAGCGTACCGCACAGTGCCGCCTTGTTCCCAGCCTTCGACGGGCCTCCCAACGCTGCTTTAGGTTCAATTATTCCACCACCGCCGGTAGCGAGGCCTGTAATGGTCATGCCTCGTGTCGGGATGATCATCGTGGAAACCATGATGCTCTTCTCTCAAAGCACGGTGATAACGGCGATGATGTCTGCGGCTGTTGAAACCGTCCTCGTGAGCCTCTGCGTGATCGTCAGCCGCATAACGGTGAAAGCGTCCATGTTCCCGATGATCAGCTTGATGGCCATCAGACTC
>JANOKW010000106.1:0-1870 GCA_031419475.1 Hyphomicrobium sp.
GCCCACGGCATCACGAATTTCTACGAGATCGGATCGGGCAAGGTCTTGGCCGGTCTCGTCAAACGGACGGCCACAACGGCGAACGCGACAAGTATCGGCGCGCCCGCCGATATCGACGCAGCGCTGGCACAGTTAATAGGACAGTAGCACTCATAAAGGCAGCGATGCCGGACGCTTTGCCGTTTGGGTTGATCAGAACTGGCGGTTGACGTTCGGCTGGTCTGCAGAAGGGCCAGACGCTGTCGATGTCGATTACGAAGACTATCATTGAGGAGATGACCCCCATGACGAAAACAAACAAGCGGCATTCTTCGATCGAGCCCGTGCACCCAGGCGAAATTTTGCGCGAAGATGTGTTTCCGGCACTGGGCGTCACGAAGCCGGCATTGGCCGAGGCGCTTGGTATCAGCCTTCAGACGCTGCATGATCTTTTCAGCACAAAGTGCGGCGTCACACCCGAAATGTCGCTCCGGCTTGAGACGGTTGTGGGATCGACGGCGGAGACGTGGCTTGCATTGCAATCTGCTCGCGATCTTTGGGCAGCGCGCAAGTCAGCAAAAAGCCGGGGATTAAAGCGCCTCAAGGCCGCTTGATAGGGGGAAGATAGCTTGCCAATGGAATTCCCAAAAGTACCAAAAAAGGCGTGCCAACATTCTCGATGCGGCGCTAGCGGTACTCAGTGGTTAGACTTCTAAGGCTAGAGAGAGGGAACGCCGAACTGCCGATAGCGGTGCACGTTCGTCGCCGATGATTATGGAGTTAAATACTATGTTCGACTTAACTGGAAAAACCGCGCTGGTCACAGGCGCAACGGGCGGGCTCGGCGCGGAGATCGCGCGCGTGTTCCATAAAGCAGGCGCCACCGTCGCGATCTCAGGCCGCAAGGTTGAAGCGCTTGAGGCCTTGGCAAAGGAACTCGGTGATCGCGTGCACATCGTGCCCTGCGATCTCGCAGATCGCGCCGCCGTGGCGAAGCTAATTGATGAAACTGTCAAAGCCGTCGGTGGCCGACTCGACATCGTCGTCAATAACGCCGGTCTCACCAAAGACAATCTCTTCATGGTCATGAAGGATGAGCAGTGGGACGACGTGATCGCCGTCAATCTGACCTCGACGTTCATGCTCTGCCGCGCCGGCTCGCGCCACATGATGCGCTCGAAAACCGGCTACGGCCGCATCATCAACATCGCGTCTGTGTCGGGCGTGTTCGGCAACCCCGGCCAGGGCAACTACGCGGCGTCGAAGGCCGGTATGATTGGCATGACTAAAAGCCTGGCGCGTGAAGTTGCATCCCGCGGCATCACCGCCAATTGCGTCGCACCGGGCTTCATTCAGACGGCCATGACCGATGTATTGAAGGACGAACAAAAAGCCGAAATCGCCGCCATGATCCCGGCCAAGCGCTTTGGCACGCCGATGGATATCGCGGCCGGATGTCTCTATCTCGCCTCCAACGAGGGCGGTTACATCACAGGCCAGACGCTGCACATCAACGGCGGCATGGCGATGGTGTGAGGCGACAGTTCGAACGGCCGTGCACCAGGGGCCAGGCCGGTCCGGTTGTCGCAGGGCGGATTACCCAGTTATTCTGCACGAATGGGGCTTTAGGCCTGATCGCTGGATGCATTCGGGGTTAGGGGCCAGGGCATCCCTTTGATGCGGCCCTTTGATGCGGCCCTGAGAATTGGCGAGGTACTGCTTCAATGCTTCAAGGGCCAGAGCTTCGTGGGCAAGTCGGCTTCCGGGCTTGATTTGCGGCCACGATTGTCTACATGGTGCCATCGCGTCCGGCATGGTGCCGGATCGAAGGGTGACGAGGGCTGGCGCGACCGATTGCTGGGAGCTTTGAGCAATCATGCGCTGGGACGAC
>JANOKW010000107.1:0-7427 GCA_031419475.1 Hyphomicrobium sp.
CGTATTCGAAGGATACAAAGACATCTGCGATGCGTGCTGCGACGCTTGGAACAAGCTCATCGCCGAAACCGGCCGCATCGCTTCCATCGGTACCCGCGATTGGGTCCTCACAGGTCAGCATCAATGAAGGTTGGTATGACTGGGATATCCGCAACGAAGGCCGGGCCTGGCGCGAGGGCGAGGCCTTCGAGCGCTTTATTTACGGGCCGCGCTAACCCAACCTGCACTTACCTCTGACCAACCGCAACGCCATTCAACATCGTTTGCGCGCGGCGGTTTTTCGACCAGCACGAGATGTCGTCGCAGGTCGCGACGGGGCGTTCCTTGCCGTAGGAGAGGGTGCGCATGCGCGCCGCTTGCACGCCCTGTTGGGCCAAATAAGCCTTTACGCTTGTGGCGCGGCGGGCGCCGAGCGCGATGTTGTATTCGCGCGTGCCGCGTTCGTCGGCATGACCTTCGATCGTGATCGTGTTCTGCGGATACTGCTGCAGCCACTTCGCCTGCTGGCTCAACGTCTGCTGGCCTTCGGGCGTCAGATCCGTGCTGTCCGACGAGAAGTAGACGACATCGCCGACTGCCGAGGCAAAGTGCTGTGTGCTGCCGGGCGTGCCGCGCGCGTTCGCCCATTTGCTGCTGCCGCTGCCATTTCGGCCGCCGCCGCCTCTGTACTTGTAGTCGCCGCCGTCGCGGTCCATGGCGCCGAGCCGGCTTTCAGGAAGCTGGGCATTTTCTTTGGCGCAGGCACTCATGAACGGGAGGACGAGAAGCACTGCGAGGGCGAGCGCGCGATGATTGGCGCTGTGCGCCAGAGAAGCAGACTGCAACATGGGAACTCCAAACCAGGGATACTGGTGCCTACAAAGCACGAGGCTTGGTAAACAAATGCTTACCAAAGGTGGCGCGCGAGGGGCTGCTTTTGGTTGAAAGTGTTATCGTTCCGTGGCCGCCGCAAGGCGATTGTCGTGCGTGGCACGAGGTGCGGGGTGCGGTAGGCTAGTTGACCTCATTGATGATCAGAACCGCCTGTGCGCATCACGTGCGCGTTCTGGCAGCGGCTTGAGCGCCTGCCGAGCCCATTTCGATGTTGGGCGCGCAATATGGGAGGGCTCCGGCTTAACCTACCCGCGTAATTGGCTGGCCTCTGCCACAAAGCATTGATATTCATGGGGGCTTACGGAACGACCCGGGGGGCCCGAATCGTTCGCTAAAGCCCGCCCGGAGACGAAACGCATGATGGACAACCTTTTTCTGCTCGCCGTCGCCTCGTTCGGCTTTGGCCTGAGCCTTTCGACCTACCGCCTTTTCGCCAAATCGAATGGCTGGCCCTTGGGCGCGCTGCAGGCGGATCTGCCGGTCATTCCGGTTTTGATCGGTATTGCGGGCCTCGCCGCCGGATTGCTGTTTGCGACCGCGCGCGGCGTTGACGATGGCGGATGGTACATCATCGCCTTCGGATTGCTTCTGGCGGTTATCTGGACCGGGTTCCTGCGCGTTGGATCACAGCTAGGACTGTTTATCGTGCCGGTTGTCACGTTTCTCCTGCTGCTCGGCTGGCTCTCGGTTCCGCTCGGGTAATCTGAGCGCAAATGGGCCACCGAACAACCAACTGAGACCCTGCGCCGGCGTGGAATTATCGAAGACCGGTCAAAGGAAATACCGGCTCCTGGGCAAACAATTCCCAGACAGCCTTAACGGGCCACCGCGCGCAAAATTTTTTGGCTACTCCTTTCGTCGCACCCCGCAGTGGCAAACTCGCGGGGTGCTTCATCTTTTGGAGCAGTGTCAATGGCTTGCGCGGGCGCGCCGATCCTCGTACTGGAAGACGAGAATTAACCCTGTGAGTTGAGTCATCCCCGCCCTTCTGCAGTGGGTTATGATGCGCGCTGTGGCCGACTCGTTGGCCGATCCGTTGAGGAGCCGAAAATGGCCGTTCGCCGTCTGAACCCAGAGCAGCCCGCGCACTTTGCGTTCAGCGCGGAAAATATGGCTTGGGCCAAGGCGCAGATCGGGAAATTCCCCGAAGGGAAGCAAGCCTCCGCAATCATTCCGTTGCTCTGGCGGGCGCAGGAGCAAGAAGGCGGGTGGTTGCCGGAACCAGCGATCCGCGCCGTTTGCGACATGCTTGGCATGGCCTATATCCGCGGCCTCGAAGTGGCGACGTTCTACACGATGTTTCAATTGGCGCCGGTTGGCCGCGTTGCGCATGTGCAGGTGTGCGGTACGACGCCGTGCATGTTGAAGGGCGCACGCGCGCTCGTTGATGTGTGCAAGAAGCGCATCGCAGGCGACCCGCATCACGTCACGGCGGACGGCAAATTTTCGTGGGAAGAGGTCGAGTGCTTGGGCTCATGCGCCAACGCTCCGCTCGTGCAAATAGATAAGGATACTTACGAAGATCTGACGCCAGCGGCGCTTGAAGCCCTGATTGATGGGTTTGCGAAGGGCAAGCTGCCTATGTCCGGTTCGCAGATCGGCCGCAGTGCGTCGTGTCCGGCAGGTGGGCCCACAACGCTTAAAGATCCCGCGCTCTACGACGGCTCAGGAATCGGCGCGTGGAGAAAGCGCTTTGATGACGCGGCAAGTATTCACGCTCAGACGGCGGCCGTTGTCGCGGATGCTAAACCGCCAGCAGTCCCATCAACGCCCGAGCAGAAAGCCCCGCCCATTAATACCGGCGCCTTGGCCGCGATGGCGAACGCAGGGCTCGTCAAAGAATTGAACGAACGCGGCAGCGGCAAGGCGCTGTCGGTCGATGAGATCCAAAAAATGAAAGTGGGTTCGATCAGCCGCGCGCCGCTCGTTACGCCCCTGCCAACTCCGAGCGCAACACGTGCGGGTGCCGCCAGCGCGGGCGCAACAAGCGCGGCTGCGAAAAAAGCAGATCCGAAGCCGGAATTGTTCAGCGGCCCAAGAGACGGCAAAGGCGATGATCTCGAATTGATCTGGGGCGTTGCCGAAAAGCTCGCGGAAAAGCTGAACAAGATGGGCATTTGGCATTTCGACCAGATCGCAAAGTGGACGCCTGCGAACGTCGCCTGGTTCGAAAACGAAGTGCCGGGGTTCAAAGGCCGCGTCGCGCGCGACAAGTGGATCGAACAATGCACGAAGTTAGCGAGCGGCTGGCGTCCCGGCGGCAATGCGGGCGAGAGGCCGAAGGGTTAGTCGAAGCGCATGGATCGAGAACTTACACGGCTGGCGATTGAGCTGGAGCTGCCTCCAGACGGGGGACCTGTTTGGTTCTATCCGGGCGCGACGACACGCGGCGGGCATGATGGCCTGTTGCTCAGCGTGCTCGACACGGAGGGCACGACACGGCTGTGCATGGTGGCGAGCATGGAGACCGATGGCACGCTTTTTTCAGGTCCGATTGAAATGCCGGATAATGCGCACTTCTACGCCCTTGGTCTCTTGATGAGTTACGACGCGCCGGACGTGTGCGAGGAGGTTGGCGTGTGGCCCGTTATCGATGCGCGATGGACGCCGTCGCAATCGAGACTCGTGTTTCACGATGACAACAGCGCGGTCGCCTATGGCCCACAAGGCCGCGCATGGAAAATGGGCCCGCTTGTTCTTGACGGTCTCGAAATCGAAGACATTTCCGATGAGGTGGTCCGTTTCACCGGTTATACGTTTACCGACAGAGACATCGCGGTGAAATCGCATCGCGTGGCGCTCGACGTTGTGAGCGGGCGGGTGGTTGAAGGCGCTTCAGTGCAAAGCCTGGAAGGATGATGACGATGGAAGAAACGAAACCGTCTTCTAAGATCAAGCAGACCATTTCGAGCGCACCCTGGGTGCGGGCGATGCGGCTCATCATTGCCGTGGTGGCGGCGTATCTCATGTATCACGCCGTGACACGGTTTTTGGCAGGTCAACTATCGCCGACTGACGCGTGGATCGCCGGCATGATCGGCACGCTTGGGCTGACGGCACTCGTTGAAGCCATTTGGCCCGAAGGCAACATGGGTCTTTTGCAGTTTTGGGCGCTGACGGCGCTCGCGTCTGCCGCGCTCGTGGCCTGGGCCATGGGCGGCGCCAAGTGGATCGGCATTCTCGGGCTCATTGCGCTCTTTGGCGGCTTTGCCATTGCGGCTTTTGAAGCGTCGAAGGGGAAGTCTGACTGATGCTCCATGATCGCGACCGCATCTTCCGCAATCTTTATGGCTTCCATGACGCGAGGCTGAAGGGCGCCATTTCGCGCGGCGCGTGGGACGGCACGAAGTTCTTCATCGACAAGGGGCACGACTACATCATCAACGAGGTCAAAGCTTCAGGCTTGCGCGGGCGCGGCGGTGCGGGATTCCCCACGGGCCTCAAGTGGTCGTTCATGCCGAAAGCCGACCCGCGCCCGAGCTACCTCGTCGTCAACGCGGACGAGAGTGAGCCGGGATCGTGCAAGGATCGCGAGATTCTGCGCCATGATCCGCACTTGCTTGTCGAAGGCGCGGTGCTTGCAGCCTTCGCGATGCGCGCGCATGTTTGCTACATTTACGTGCGCGGCGAGTTCATCCGCGAGCGCGAGGCGCTGCAACGGGCGATTGACGAAGCCTACGGCGCGCGGCTGATCGGGAAGAACAACGTACATGGCTGGGACATTGAAATTTTTGTCCACCATGGTGCAGGTGCTTACATCTGCGGCGAAGAGACGGCACTGCTCGAAAGCCTGGAGGGCAAGAAGGGTCAGCCGCGCTTGAAGCCGCCGTTTCCGGCGAATGTGGGTTTGTGGGGTGCGCCGACCACGATCAACAACGTCGAAAGTATCGCCGTTGTCGGAGATATCTTGAGACGCGGCGCGACCTGGTTTGCTGAGTTGGGCTTGCCAAACAACACCGGCACGAAATTATTTCAAATTTCGGGCCATGTTGAGCACCCCTGCGTCGTTGAAGAAGAGATGGGCATCCCGATGCGGGAGCTCATCGAAAAACATTGCGGCGGCGTCACGGGCGGTTGGGATAATCTCTTGGCCGTTATTCCGGGCGGTAGTAGCGTGCGCTGTATCACGGCCGAGCAAGCAACCGATGTGACAATGGACTTCGATGCGCTCGGCAAGCTTGGGTCTGGGCTTGGCACGGCGGCTGTCATCGTCATGGATAAGTCGACCGACATCATCGCCGCGATCCGGCGCATCGCCTACTTCTACAAGCACGAAAGCTGCGGCCAGTGCACGCCGTGCCGCGAGGGCACGGGCTGGATGTGGCGCGTGTTGGAACGCATGGAGCGGGGCGAAGCCGAAAAGCGCGAGATCGATTTGTTGTTTGAAGTCACAAAGCAGGTCGAAGGTCACACAATCTGCGCGCTTGGTGACGCGGCCGCGTGGCCGGTGCAGGGCCTGATCAAGAATTTCAGGCCCGTGATTGAAGCAAGGATCGATCAGTATCAAAAGAAGCACGCAAGAGAGGCGGCGGAGTGATGCACGTGATCGGCGATGTTTCCTACTCTCGGTCGTCATCCCGGCGAAGGCCGGGATCCGCGCAAGCTTCAGTTGGAGCGCAATCGCATGCTCGGACGGGTCCCCGCCTTCGCGGGGATGACGGTGCTAGGCAAGACGGTCGTGACGAACCGCGATATTTCAAAGACGGATTTCAGGTGGCAGAGTGAGATTGAAAAATGGATCTGCGTGAAATCATTCAAAATTCTCTGACCGACATCATTCACGGTGTGCAAGCCGCTCAAAAAATTGAGGGATGCGAGGGCTTGGTGTGCCCCCAATATTTTGCCGACAAAAAGTTTCCAGCGGAGAGCGGTGTGGTAGCTGGACATCGCGAAGTCGCAACCGTAGTCCGGTTTGACGTTGCAGAAATGGCTCGCAAGACGACCGCTCTCGATGCGAAAGGTATGTCGAAAATCATCGTAGTAGACGCCTCTCTGGATGGAAAACTTGAAAATCGGAGCGAGACAACCAGTAGAATCCAGTTTTCAGTTCCTATTCAGATGCCGCAGGGTTGATTTTTGACATGACCAAAAAACTCATCGTCGATGGCAAGGAAATCGAGGTCGAGGATCACTTGACCTTGATGCAGGCGTGCGAGCAGGCGGGCGCCGAGATCCCGCGCTTTTGCTATCACGAGCGCTTGTCAATCGCCGGCAATTGCCGCATGTGCCTCGTTGACGTGCAAGGTTCGCCAAAGCCCATCGCGTCGTGCGCCATGAGCGTCGCCGATTTGCCCCCGAACAAGGATGGTTCTCCAAAGGTCGTGTCGACCAAAAGCGCGCTCGTCAAAAAGGCGCGCGAAGGCGTGATGGAATTCCTGCTCATCAATCATCCGCTCGATTGCCCGATCTGCGATCAGGCCGGCGAGTGCGATCTGCAAGACCAGGCGATGGCGTTTGGCATGGGCGGATCGCGCTATCGGGAAAACAAGCGCGCGGTCGAAGAGAAAAACATCGGGCCGCTGATCAAGACGATGATGACGCGGTGCATTCATTGCACGCGGTGCGTGCGCTTCATGACGGAAGTGGCGGGCGTCGAGGAACTTGGACTCATCTCGCGCGGCGAGGACGCCGAAATCACGACGTATCTCGAGAACGGCATCATGTCAGAGATGAGCGCGAACGTCGTCGATCTCTGCCCCGTCGGCGCGCTGACGCACCGGCCGTGGGCGTTCAGTGCCAGGCCGTGGGAGATGACGACAACGGAATCGATCGACGCGATGGACGCCGTTGGCTCGGCGATTTCTATCGATACGCGCGGGACAGCCGTCATGCGCATCCTGCCGCGCAACAACGACGCCGTGAATGAAGAATGGATTTCCGACAAGGCACGCCATGTGGCGGATGGATTGAAAACGCAGCGGCTCGACACGCCTTATGTGCGCAAGAACGGGCGTCTCGAGCCCGCAAGCTGGGACCAAGCCCTCGCACTGGTGGCGCAGAAACTAAAGGCCGCGAAGCCCGAGAAAGTCGGCGCGATTGCTGGCGATATTGCAGGCGCGGAAGAGATGTTTGCATTGAAGGATCTCATGACGCGGCTGGGATCGAATAATTTCGATTGCCGCCAGAAAGGCGACAAGCTCGATCCCAAGCTCGGCCGCGCCAGTTATCTTTTCAATACAACCATTGAAGGCATCGAACAGGCCGACGCCATTCTCATCATTGGCTCAAATCCGAGGCAAGAAGCGCCGATTCTGAATGCGCGCATCAGGAAGCGCTGGCGGCGCGGCGGATTGAAGGTGGGCCTGGTTGGCCCGAAAGCCGATCTCACGTACCCTTATGAGCATCTGGGCACAACGCCTGAACATTTGGCAGACGTTGCCAGCATTCGCCATCCGTTCGCAGCGGCGCTGGGGACGGCTCTGCATCCGATGGTCATCGTTGGCGAAGGCGCGTTTGCGCGCGCCGATGGGTTGGTGATGCTGGCTGCGGCCGCGCGCATTGCAACGGCCGCCTGCATCGGCAAAGCGGCCAATTGGAACGGGTTCAACGTGCTG
>JANOKW010000108.1:0-12605 GCA_031419475.1 Hyphomicrobium sp.
GCAGACTGGCGGCAGCCTCTATGCCCGGCCATCAACTGCGGCAGAGCGCCGTACCCCATTGGCACCAACAGGAACCGAGTCCTTAGCTGCGGGCGGGTCAAACACCTCCTTGAAGTCTCTGCGCGATCGCTTGATGCGGCCACAAAACTGAAGAACAGTTGTGTCACGAAGCCGATCCCATCGATCATCCCCGCACATCGTGTCCAGTGTGACCGCGGTGCCATCGAAAGCTCGCATTGGCGCCACAACCATTCGACAAAACGCTCATCGCAGCAAAACGATGTGCGCGTCGCCATGATTTGGTTTGCACCGGCCAAATGGCGGACATAGATTGCCCATACCCGATGCGTTCGGGCCGGAGGAATACCAAGACATGAGCGCCATTTTTCCAGTGATATTATCTGGCGGTTCGGGCACGCGCCTATGGCCGTTGTCGCGCTCTATGTATCCCAAGCAGTTCATTAAGTTCTTTAATGGCCAAGATACCACTTTTCTCGGCGCGACGCTCAGCCGGCTCAAGACAGACGCCGGCTTTGCCGATCCCATCCTCCTGTGCAACAACGATCATAGATTTCTTGTTCGTGAAGAGATCGAGCGCGCCGGAATTACGCCGCGTGCCATCGTTCTCGAACCTGTTGCGCGCAACACGGCGCCCGCCATCGCAGTCGCTGCGCTCGCCGCCTTGCGCGAAAATCCTGGCGCCATTCTCGCCGTCATGCCGTCCGATCATGTCGTGAAGGACGAAGCCCGGTTCGTCGAAGGTATCCGCCGCGCCGCCAAGGTTGCCTCGACCGGCCGCCTCGTGTTGTTCGGCATTAAACCGTCGGAACCTCACACGGGCTACGGCTATATCCGCCAAGGCGCCCCGCTCGAAGGCTTCAACGGCGGCGCCTACTCGGTCGAAGCGTTCTACGAAAAACCAGACTTGGCCACCGCAGAACAGTATCTCGCGAAGGGCGGCTACTACTGGAATAGCGGTATCTTCGTCCTCAGCGCGCGCACATATCTTGAAGAGGTGGCCAGGCTCGAGCCGAAAATTCTTGAGGCTGCCCGTGGCGCCCTGGCGCGAGCAACAGACGATCTCGGATTCTTACGTCTAGACAAAGCCTCGTTTGCCGCGTCGCCGAACATCTCCATCGACTACGCCGTGATGGAGAAGACAACGGCTGCGGCTATGCTTCCGCTTGATGTCGGCTGGAACGACGTTGGTTCTTGGAGTTCTCTCTGGGAAATCGCTCCGCGCGACGACAAGGGCAACTATATTCACGGCGAAGCGGTTCTTGAGGATACGAATGGGTGCTACGTGCACTCGGAAAAATCCATCGTTTCGACCATCGGCTTACGCGATCTGGTCATCATTGATACTCCGGACGCTTTGCTGGTCGCGGATAAAAGCCGCACTCAGGATGTATCAAAAATCGTTCAGCGCTTGAAGCTCTCGAACCGCAAGGAACAAGAACAGCATCTGCGCAACTATCGCCCCTGGGGCTACTTCGAAACCCTGAACATCGGGCCTAGATTTCAAGTCAAGCTGCTGCACGTCAAGCCCGGCGGTAAGCTCTCCATGCAAATGCATCATCATCGTTCCGAGCATTGGATCGTGGTCCAAGGCACTGCCAAGGTGGTCATCGGCGACATCGAGAAACTCGTGCGCGAGAACGAGAGCGTCTACATTTTCGCGACGCAATGGCACCGCTTGGAGAACCCGGGCAAGGTTCCGGTGGAAATCATCGAGGTGCAAATAGGTTCCTACCTCGGCGAGGACGACATCCAGCGCACCGACGACATCTACCACCGCGCTCCGGAAGAAACGAAGTAGCACCGGAGCTCGCCAGGGAGGGGCGCGCTCGAGGCAAGAAAGTCCGAGCCGCACAGCCCCGCCGCCCCCCCCCTCAAGGCCGCCAGGGGCCGCCAGGGGCCGCCCGAGTACTAACGCGCCGTTAACGCGAATTTATCCTTTTTCAACCATGTTCCTGCCACCCGGCCGCGCGATGACCCTTGAGCGGCGGGTGTTCGTAGCTGCGTAAGTGAGGTTCTGTATGCGTATCAAGCCGTCTGCGCGGGCTATTAAGGCCGCAGCCCTTGTGACATTAGTCACCATTTCTCCCATTGCCTCCCTTTCAACGGCCGCCTACGCCGGCGCGCTCGCCCCCATTTGGACCGGCGCCTACGTCGGTTTCCATGGCGGCGCCACTTGGGCCGATGTCGACATCGGCAATGTTGGCAGCTTCGATACGTCTGCAGCAACAGGCGGCGGTCACGCCGGCTTCAACCTTGGTCTCGGCGCCTTGGTCGCTGGCATCGAAGGCGACTTGAACTACGATGGATCCGAATCGAGTTTCTCCACCGCCGGTGGCGGGAGTGGAAATCTTGGCGTCGACTGGAATGCGTCGTTGCGCGGCCGCATCGGCATCCCGGTCGGGCCCGCACTCCTCTATGCGACCGCCGGTTTTGCTTGGACCGAAAAAACTCTGGCCACGACCAATGCCGCTGGCCTCTCCTCGTCAACCAGCCACACGTTCAACGGCGTGGTCTACGGAATTGGCGCAGAATCCTACGTGCTGCCAAATCTCTCGGTTCGTCTCGAAGCCCTGCGCTATGACTACGGTGCCGACGCCCTGTCGTTCGGCGGAGCCAGCGCCGCCGCTCAGAATATCGACCCTGGCGACACCGTGGTCCGCGCTGGCGTGACTTTTCATCTGAACTAAATCCGGTCTGCCGGCTCAGTTCACTTCGCTACGGCCGCCTAGAGTCCTTCCGGAAAAAGCCTGTCCCCGCGCGACCACTTGGAAGTCCCCTTGCGGGGAAGGCGGGGATGGGAACCGATTTTCCGAAAAGAAGCACGACAAGACTAAAGTGCTAGGCTCTGTCCGTCGTTCAATCAAAACCGGACAGACCCTAGATCATCACGCGAACGCGTGCATGAGTTCCGCTAAACGCGGCTGCATCTTGTCCTTATCGGACAAGACGGCTTGCGCTCGCGCGATGCCCCAGGCGATGGCGAGCTCGGGATCGTCCCACGCCAATCCCTTGTCGTGGGCCGGAGAATAATAATCGCTTACTTTGTAGATGACTTCGGTATCCGGCTCGAGCGTCGCGTAGCCGTGCGCAAACCCTTTGGGCACGAGGAGTTGTGACCAATTTTCAGCCGACAAGACAATCGCCACGTGTTGCCCATACGTCTTGGACGAGTGCCGGATATCGACAGCAACGTCGAGTATAGATCCTCTCGTACACCGGATGAGTTTATCCTGTGCCTTGGGCGGCGTTTGGAAATGCAAACCGCGCACTGTCCCTTTGGTACGCGACAAAGCGTGGTTGTCCTGCACGAACCGCAGATCGATGCCCGCCGCCGAAAGCGTCCGTTCGTTCCATGTTTCCGAGAAGAAGCCCCTCTCGTCGCGGAAGTTTTTCGGCGTGATTAACACCACGTCCGGAATGGCCAAACGTTCAATTTTCATGCGAGCCCGTCCCTCTCGAATCTCGCGGTAGACTTGACGTCAGCGCGGCGGATCGCCTGGTCTCAGCGGCAGCACACGCCCCAACATCTGCGGAGACGCCGGGGGACCCTTCTCCGTGGCAGGCTTCTCGACCACCGCACCAGAGGTAACTGGCCCAGGCCCCGCCGCGTCAGCCGCGCCGGCCGCTGCTGGCGTAGCACTACCTGCGGCTTCGTTCCTATTGTGGAAACGGCGCCAGCTCACCGGAATAAAAGCCAGATATGCGATCGTCGATATCGCCAGCGTTTCATAAGGATAGGTCAACAGCATCGCCACATAGCTGATGGCCAAAATAAAGATTGGCAGAACCCATTCTCGCCCAACCCGTTCGCCCAGCAATTTGCCGGAGTAAGTTGGTATCGTCGAGACCATCATAAAGGCGACGAACAGCGTGTAGACCAGGACGAGCTTGAGTGCCCAAGCAGACTTCAGCCAATCAAGCCCAAGGTGATGAAGATAGACGGGTAACAGCACCACGATCGCCGCAGCAGGCGTTGGCATGCCGATAAAAAAATTGGATTGCCATCTCGGCTTGTCGTCATCGATCGCGGCATTGAATCTCGCGAGCCGCAAAGCCGAGGCGAGCGAGAAAATCATAACGCAGATCCAGCCTGCACTTTTGAGATCGCCCAGTCCCCAGTTGAAGACTAAAAACGCGGGCGCAACGCCAAAGTTGACAAAGTCCGCTAAGCTATCCAGCTCGGCTCCAAACCGCGACGAGGCTTTAAGGAGCCGAGCGACGCGCCCATCAATGCCATCAAGGGCTGCCGCGAACACAATAGCAGCGAGCGCCAGATCATATCGGCCTTCAATACCCATGCGGATCGACGTCAGGCCTGCGCAGAGCCCAAGCAGCGTGAAAAAATTCGGCACCAGCATGCGCACGGGAACCCGCGCATGCCGGAACAACGGCCGCCGTCGGCGCCGTTTCGTTTCTTCTTCAAGTGTTGGCAGGATGGGATCCATGTCGCCCTCCTTCAATCGAACAATTGGCCTTAATCACGCCCGCAGCGTCTCGCGCTCCGGCTCGTCCGACTTCAGATCAGCAAACACAGTCTCTCCGCCAACAGCGCGCTGACCGACACTCACAATCGCATTGCGGCCGGGCGGAAGAAAGACATCGACGCGCGACCCGAAGCGAATGAGGCCAAACCTTTGCCCCGCCGCCACACTATCACCCTCGCGCGAGAAAGTTACGATGCGCCGCGCTACGAGCCCCGCGATTTGCACAACGCCGATTTCTGCGCCGCTTGGCGTCCCAATCACAAGGGCGCGGCGTTCATTTTCTTCGCTCGCCTTATCGAGGGCGGCGTTCAGAAAAGCGCCCGGAATATAGATTGAGCGCACAATCCGCCCCGTTACGGGTGCGCGGTTGATGTGCACATCGAATATCGAAAGGAATGTCGAAACACGGACACGTTCATCCGGACCAAGCCCGAGTTCCGGTGGCGGGCGTACCTTATCGATCGAGGAAATGCGCCCATCCGCCGCTGATACGACAAGGCCATCGCGCACCGGTGTTACGCGCGCAGGATCGCGGAAGAAATAGACGACCCACGCCGTCAATCCGGCCAGCACCCAGCCAAGCGGCGGCCACAGCATGAAGAACACAAGCGTCAATACAGCGCCGATAGCGACAAACTTGTGCCCATCGGGGTGCACCGGCGCGAGTGAATCGAAAATCGTTTCGAGAATGCCGTGGCGTTCCGACACAGTGAGCCTCCGAATTCCAATAACTTAGCAGGCTAAGGTTGCTTAGCCTCGTCTTCGAAGGGGACAGCAACGAACCTCAGATCACCTTTGCCGTCCTCGACGCGCAAAAGCACGGCTTTCCTGCCGCTGCTTTTGACCTTCTCCACGCTTTTAGCCACATCTTCGGGTTTCAAGACGGTGTCCTGGCCTGCTTCAACGATGACATCGCCGGCCTTGATGCCCTTTTGTGCCGCAGCACTGGCAGGATCCACGTCCTCCACGAGGACGCCGGAAATCTTCTGATCGAGACCGTATTTCTTGCGCGCGTCGTCCGTCAGCTCAGCGAGCTTCAACCCGATCACGGGCGCGGCCACGGGGCTTTCACCTTGCGGCTTCTCTTCGGGCTGAACCGGCTTCTCATCCGTACCCTCGTCTTCTTCTAGGAGACCAACGGCAATCTGCACGGTCTTCTTCGTTCCCTTGCGCAAAACCTCGACATCCACGGCTTTGCCAATCGGCGTCTGCGCCACAATCTTCGGCAGGCCGCGCATCGTCGTCACGTCTTTGCCGTCAAACTTCAGAATAACGTCGCCCGATTCAAGTCCACCCTTGGCCGCTGGGCTCTCAGGCGTCACGGCCGAAACGAGTGCGCCCGTGTTTTCAGGCACGCCCAGCGTTTCCGCGATATCCTCCGTCACAGTTTGAATTTTGACGCCGAGCCAGCCGCGCCGCGTTTCGCCGAACTGCTTGAGCTGATCGATAACCGCAACGACGGTGTCGGAAGGAACCGCAAAGCCAATACCGATCGAACCGCCGGTCGGCGAGATGATGGCCGTATTCACACCGATCACGTCGCCATTCATGTTGAACAGCGGCCCGCCGGAGTTGCCCTTGTTGATCGCCGCATCCGTCTGCAGGTAATCGTCATAGGGGCCGGAATTGATGTCTCGGCTTTTCGCCGAAATGATCCCGACAGTCACCGAGCCGCCAAGTCCGAAGGGATTGCCGATAGCCATCACCCAATCTCCGACTTCGAGCGTGGCGGAGGACCCAAACTTGACATCGGCAAGCGGTTTTTTCGGCGTGACCTTGAGCAATGCCAAATCGGCTTTAGCGTCCTTGCCGATGACCTTGTCGACTTTCAATTTTGATCCGTCGTGGAAATTGATGATGATCTCGTCTGCGCCGTCGATAACGTGGTTGTTGGTGACGACAAGTCCTTCCTTGCCGTCAATCACAAAGCCCGACCCGAGCGAAGAAACCTTGCGGTCCATGCGAGGGCCGCCGCCACGCTTATTGAAGAAGTCATCGAAAAACTCTTCGAACGGCGAACCCTTGGGCACTTTTGGCAGCGGCACGCCTTGCGGGCCCTTCACCGTTTGCGAGGTAGAGATGTTGACCACGGCATCGGATAACTTCTTGGCCAGTGGCGCGACAGATGTCGGCCCATTCTGGGCGTGGACGGGCGCTCCTACGAAACCTGCGATCAGAATGTAGGCGCTGACCACAAACGGCAGCCGGGCGACGAAGCTCATGCACACATTCCCATCTTGAACTCATTATTCCGCATCGCCGCGCAATCCCGCGATTACAAAGAGAGAGTTAGGCCTCAGCGCCCAAAACCGTCAATCGGAAACAACCTCTTAAGGCTACGCAACCAGTAGCAACGGTTATGCCTGTGCGCCATTCGCCTGCAGAACACCACCCTATCCCCGCGTCAACCACACAAGCAGCAGGCCAACCGCCACCAAACTCCAAGCGGCAGCTTGTAGCTGTAGGCCCTCAAGTTCTGCCATTTCACGCACGATGCGCCGGGCCAAGTCTGGCGCCAGCGCCCACAACATTCCCTCGAGAACGATGGCGATACCAAGGCCCGCGATGAGGTCCGTCATCGCCCAGCGGGTGCCGCGCCAGCTGCCGGGGCAGGCGCACCCCTGCGGCCCATCGGATCCTCGAAATAGCGGAAGAATTCGCTATCGGGCGACAGCACCATGCGCGTATCCCCCGGCTTGATGGCTTCCTTGTAGGCCTGCATGGAGCGATAAAAACGGAAGAAGTCCTGATCCTTGCCGAACGCTTCGGTGAAGATGCGGTTGCGTTCGCCTTCGCCTTCACCCCGGATTTGATCAGACTTGCGCGTTGCATCTGCCTTGATCACCGTGACTTCGCGTTCGGCGTTGGCGCTAATGCGGTTTTTCTCGGCTTCGCCTTGGGCGCGAAGTTCCGTCGCTTCACGCACGCGATCGGCTTTCATGCGGTCAAACACCTTGACGAGGTTCTCCTGCGGCAGGTCTGCCCGCTTGATACGCACGTCAACAACTTCGAGACCATAGTCCCGGCCTTCCTTGTTCACCCGTGCGGCAATCTCCTTCATCAAGCTTTCGCGCTTGTCTTTGACGATGTCCTGCAGCGTTGCCTTGCCGAGAAGACTGCGAATTTCTGAATCTATCAGCGGCCCAACCACCACACGCACGCGTTCTTCCGAGCGGACATTCTGATAAAACTTGAGAGGATCCGTGATGCGATAACGCGCGTAGGCATCGACGATCAAGCGTTGCTGATCCGACGCCGACAATTCCTGCTCGCTCGCATCGAGGTCGAGGATGCGTTTATCGAAAACATCGACGGTATCGACGAACGGTAACTTCCAGTTCAAGCCCGGAGAGGTGATGACTTGTTGCGGTTTTCCGAAACGCAAAACCAGTGCTTGCTCGTTCTGATGTACGATGAAGGCAGACGAATAAAGACCCAGCGCGCAGACGCCAAGCAAAATGCCCATGAAGGCTAAAAACGCGCGCATTATGGCTGTCCTCCGTCCGTCTTCTTCTTCTGCAGCTGATCGAGAGGCAAGAAAGGAACAACGCCCTGCCCGCCCTTACTGTCGAGGATAATCTTATCAGTTCCGGTCAGAACTTTTTCCTGCATTTCAAGGAATAACCGGTCCCGGGTGACTTCGGGTGCTTTCCTATATTCCTCATAAACCGCTAGAAAGCGCGACGCCTGACCGGTTGCTTCGGCGATTGTCTGTTCACGGAACCCTTCGGCTCCGGCCAGAATGCGGTCTGCTTCACCCTTGGCTTGCGGCACGATCTGGTCTGCGTACGTTTGCGCTTCCTTTATGAAGCGTTCTTTGTCCTGACCGGCCGCCGCTACGTCGCGGAACGACGCGATGACTTGCGCCGGCGGATCGACTTCCTTCAGCTGCACCTGGTCGATCTTGATTCCCGACTTGTAGGAATTGAGGATCGCTTGCATCAGCCTCTGCACATCCTCCTGCGCTTTTTGCCGTCCACCGGTTAGCAACGGCTGCAGGTTGGACTGACCGACGATTTCGCGCATAGCGCTTTCGGCAACTTCGCGAACAGTCGTCTCAGGCTGAGCGATATTAAAGAGGTACTGCTCGACGCCGGTCTGGCCGGTATCGGGATCCACTTCCGTATTGATGCGCCAGTAAACGACAAAGCGCACGTCAATGACGCTGCCGTCGCCCGTCAACATCAGGCCGCTGTCGGGACCGCCGGGTGTGGTTGATCGTGGCCCGCCGCGGCCCGCGCCAACTTCAATTGTCCGCTGCTGCGTGACCTTCGGTAGGCGAACTTCTTCGATTGGATAGGGAAGGCGGAAATGCAAGCCCGACCCTTCCCAGCGATCAAACTTGCCAAAGCGCAAAACAATGCCCTGCTCGTCCGGGTTCACCCGGAAAAAGAAGCCGTAGTAGGCGATGCTTGCTAACAGCAACATGCCAAGCAAAAACATAAACGAGCGCGGCACGCCATCGCCCGATCCGCCACCGCCGCCCGGTCCGCCGCCCGGTCCGCCGCCGCCGCCGCGAATGACTTTTTTGACCCGGTCCTGGCCGCGGCGCAAAATTTCGTCAAGGTCAGGCGGTTGATTGCCGCCGCCTCCGCCCTGCCCCCAGGGCCCGCCACCGTTTCCGCCGCCACCTTTACGGCCGCCGCCACCTTGATTACTCCAGGGCATTTTGTTTATCGCCTCGTGTTCGTTGATTATGTTCGTTGGTTGACTTTATTCACAACTATGCCGCTGAGCTGCCGGACCATATCCCGCGCGCGGCTTTGATTGCCAGCAGACCGTACATTCCCGCACTCGTTCTTCGACAACCCATATATCCATTGCTCGCTTATAGGCCAGCGGTGGGAGCGGCGCAAATAGCACCGCAGGCCGCCCTCAACCACACCCGGCTCAAGTCAGATGGGGTCGGGGAAAGCCCAAACAAGAGGGCGTTTGCAACAGTCTATTATTAACCTTGCCTGGGCATTTTTCGTTCAAAAACGATTAGGGTTGACGGATGCGCGTCGCGTTCGCCCTGAGGCAGCGGCTCGCGCGAAACTTCGCGCCAATCTTCTCCCGGCAAGTCGGGGAAGTGCCGGTCGCCATCCGGGCGCGCGTGCACGCGCGTGAGGTAGATCCGGTCTGCGGCGGGCAGAGCGACCTTGTAGATATCGGCGCCGCCGATCACCATGATCTCGTCGGCCCCGCGCGTGCGCGCCATGACCCTGGCGAGCGTCAAGGCATCCGCCACGCTATCCGCGACCGACACCCCCGGCGCCTCAAAATTGGGATCGCGCGTGACGACGATGTTGTCGCGCCCATCGAGCGGCTTGCCGATGGATTGAAACGTGCGCCGGCCCATGACGATGGGCTTGCCCATTGTGAGTCGCCGGAATGTTTTGAGATCGGACGATAGCCGCCACGGCAGCGCGCCATCTTTTCCGATGACGCCATTTTCTGCGACTGCAACGATGAGGGAGAGGATCAACGCCTAATCATACCTTTGGCATCTGGGTTTCTTTCGATTTTGCACTCGGCGCGGTGGGTTGCTTCTGGAACTGCAACCCGCAGTTTTTCTGAATGGATGCTTTTTCGAGCGCCTCGAATTCGCCCTTCAAGCGAGCCAGCTCTGCAGTATTCTGGTCGTTGCCGCTGACGAGAAACGCGGCTGGCCAAAAAATAATAACTGCCGCCGTCGTCGCAACAGCGTCACTCGTCCGCTTTTGATCCTGCACACCCGACGACTGTGCGACGCGAGCTGATATGCGTTGAGCTTCTTCACCAAGCTGTTGACAAGTATAACTTTGATACTGAAGTGGCGAAATGTAACTTCCGGTCACGTTTTCTGAACTTGAGGCGCAACCTACAAGTCCTGCAATCGCGAGCACACCAGCAAATGCTTTTCGTTCCATAGCAATCCCCACCCCACCTGACAGTCGGAGAGTTCTACGAGGAAAAGCTCAGTCAGAGCAAACCTTGACCATCAATTGAATCGTGGACATCAATTTGCAAAGGGCGGATTAGACGTCAGATGTGGCATTCTAAACCGCCACCGGCGCACTAATATGCGGGTGGGGCTCATACCCCTCCAGCCGGAAATCCTCAAATTTGAAGCCAAAAATCGAGGGCACGTCAGGATTAATGTGCATCACCGGCAGCGGCCTTGGCGCGCGCGCTAACTGCAAATCGGCCTGCTCCAGGTGGTTCAGATAGAGGTGCGCGTCGCCAAAGGTGTGGACAAAATCGCCGGGCTTCAGCCCGGTCACCTGCGCCATCATCATGGTCAAAAGCGCGTAGCTCGCGATATTGAACGGCACGCCGAGAAAAATGTCGGCCGAGCGCTGATAAAGCTGGCAGGAGAGCTTCCCGTCCGCGACGTAAAATTGAAACAGGCAATGACACGGCGCCAACGCCATTTTGGGAACATCAGCCGGGTTCCAGGCTGAAACGATCAAGCGGCGTGAATCGGGATTGCGTTTCAGCTCCGCGACAAGATCCGAAATCTGATCGATCGTACGCCCATCAGGAGCCGCCCAACTGCGCCACTGTTTGCCATAGACAGGCCCGAGATCGCCGTTCGCATCGGCCCATTCGTCCCAGATGCGCACGCCATGTTCTTTGAGATAGCCAACATTGGTATCCCCAGCCAGAAACCAAATCAGCTCGTGAACGATCGATTTCAAATGCAGCTTCTTGGTCGTGACCAGAGGAAAGCCGTGTGAAAGATCAAAGCGTAACTGAGCCCCGAACACGCTGAGCGTGCCGGTGCCGGTGCGGTCGGTCTTTTGCGTCCCCTGCGTACGCACGCGGCGTAGCAGATCGAGATATTGTTCCATCAACTGCTTCTAGCCCGATTCCTTAGCCTAAACACCCGTTGTCACGCTCACATGCGGCTCACCCTGCACCAAATCCTGGCCCGGTAAAATTGGCAAATGCTACCACAATCGCCCCATTATAAAGGGCGTGACAGACCATCGGCGGTATCAGGCTTCCCGTTCGCTCTCTCAACCAACCGAGATAAATTCCAATGAAAAAGATCGCGATGAGCCCGTAAAGCGAGTACTGCATGTGCAGTGCCGCCCAAAGCGCGGCCGTCGTCACAAGAGTGCCGGAGAGACCGAGACGCGTATCTCTCACTACGCCAAACAACAAACCGCGAAACAGCAACTCTTCCGCAATCGGCGCGCCAACCGCCGCCCCAATCAGCAGCCCCCACCACAGCCGCGTCTGTGCCATGTCGGCGAACGGTTTGACATCGCCAACAAACGCTTGATGGTCGAAGACATACACGATGGTGCCGAACGTCAGCATAATCAGAAAGAGCGCAATTGTGCTCGCCCCAATGATCCAAAGCGCACGCCTTGGCCATCCGAACGGCAACAAAGTCTGCGCCGGCCGAGCGAAATACGGCGCCACGGCCATCGTCAACACGATCAACGTGATTTGAAAGCCAACCAAAAATACGGAGAGCTGTGCTGCGTTCAAGGCTTCGAGCGCGCCGGCCGGCCGGGCGCCGGGTTGATCCGCCCCAACCCAAACTTCGAATGCGCGCGCGGTCAAAGTTCCGCCACTAGCGCCAAGTGCGAGGATGACGAGGACGGCGAGGACTGCCCCAACGGCCTCTTGCCAGGACCGGGGCGCCCCTCGCGGTACGCCTGCATCCGCTATGGTCGGTTTCCCATCATCGAACTCAGTCATGCCTCTTTTCCCCGCCTCGTGACGCTTTGCCGCTCGCTTGAGAGCCGCATTGAGCCTTTCGCAACACACTTTGAGCTACGGCGCTCGGAAGAGGCCTTTTTTTTGGTCGAAGTGATCATTATATTCAACGTGCCGGATTCGTCCGGCTATGGCGATAAACGCGGTCGTAATAAGCCATTCGGACCCGGGGGCGGTACCCGGCGCCTCCACCAAATTCAGGTGCTAGGTGATAGGGAATAGGGAATAGGTTCTAGGGAAGCGCACAACGGCGTTCTTCCTAGTACCTAAAACCTAGAACCTAACCCCTCCTTATGGGGGCGAACTAGGATCGACGAGGGTGTAAAGGACTTAGCTTTTTCCCGGCATGATACCGCCGTTATCGGGTCATTCAGAGTAGTTGCAAATGACAACTATGCTGAGGTT
>JANOKW010000109.1:0-12219 GCA_031419475.1 Hyphomicrobium sp.
CCAAGGCTGCTCGCAGAAGCCTGAGAAACACCGCTGGAATGCCTCACACCCAAAGACCAAGAGACCAAAAACGTTCAATCGGACGACAGAGACGAAAAAAACAGTCTACGGTCGCCCCAAGTTCAACAGCCTGCTAGTCAAGGCCGTACTGCATCAACGGCAGGACCAAGCGATCTTAGATGAGCGACTCAAACGATAATGCCGGCGTAACCGAACTCCGCTCCTTCGGACGCCGCCGCGGCCGTAAACCGAGCGATCGCCAAGTTGCGTTGATGCGGGATGTGTTGCCGCGCGTGGCGTTGGATCTTTCCGCGCCTTGCGGCCGGCTCGACGCATTTGCGCGCGGGGTTGGTGGGGCGGCCGCGCGCGACCAAGAAAGAGAGTCGCAAGGCGCCAAGAAAAAGTTTCTCGAAATCGGCTTCGGCGGCGGCGAGCATCTCGTCTGGCAGGCACAACACAACCCCGGCGTGACGCTCATCGGCTGCGAACCGTTCGAAGACGGCGTGATGAAGGTTCTCACCCGCATCGCGGATGACGATCTCAAAAACATCCGACTGCATATGGGCGACGCGCGCGACGTTTTGCGTTGGTTGCCGCCTGCCTCCATCTCGCGAGCCTTCATCCTGTTCCCGGACCCCTGGCCGAAGAAGAAACACAGAAAGCGCCGCTTGGTTAACTCCAGCACGCTGGCGCTGCTGGCGCGTGTCATGAAACCGGGCGCCGAACTCCGCATCGGCACCGACATCGGTGACTACGCCCGCACCATTTTGCAGGCATTCAGCGCGCAAACTGAATTTACATGGCTTGCTGCTGGACCCGAAGATTGGCGTGTCAGGCCCATCGATTGGCCCGAAACGCGCTACGAGCAGAAAGCCGAGCGCGAAGGGCGAGTCAGGTATTATTTGCGTTTTGAGAGGGAATAAGAAACCCCCTCTCCCCTTGGGGAGAGGGTTGGGGTGAGGGGGCGGATAATTTCATTTTTAACACGAGCCCACCCCCTCACCCGGCGCGGACGAGGCGGCTCTGGTTCTTAAACCAGCATCCTGGCCGCGCCGACCTCTCCCAAAGGGGAGAGGCTAAGTCTGGACACGTCCACTTCCAACCTTTGGGGTGAGCGTCCGGGAAAAGCGTTTCTTAGTTTTGATTGTGCGGGGTACGCGGTACGTGGTGGACCCACCCGATTCATGTGATTGCGGAGAATTGGTGCATACTAGGTGGTACTTAATTCGTGTGATCTAAGAGCGGAGTGTGAGACAAATGACTAGTGCCAAGCCACGGTGCTTTGTGATCTCTCCAATCGGAGACAAGGGCAGCATAGAGCGTCGCCATGCGGACATGGTGCTGCACTCGGTCCTCGAACAAGCGCTGCCGGACTACGAAGTTAAGAGGGCAGACGCCTTTGGTGCCGCTGAGATGATCTCAGACAAAATCATTGAAGCGATTACGACGCACGATTTAGCGGTTGCTGATCTAACTTTTTCGAACCCCAACGTCTTCTATGAGTTGGGTCTACGGCACATGGCAGAGAAGCCAGTGATTCACATTGCAGGAGACGGAACGAAGCTTCCCTTCGACAACTCAGGTGTTTCGACCATCTTCTTTGATGTGACTGACATCCATAGCCACAAGCAGGCACGAGACGAGATTGCGAAGGCCGCAGCTGTCGTCATGACCAAAGGATACAAGGTTAGTAATCCGGTGACCCAAGCCCGAGGGTCCATTTCGCTGTCGGTGATAAGAAAAATTCTCTTGAATGCCTGGAGCGTGCTCGATCTCTTGCTCCTTCCGATGCCTACGCTCTCATCGATGAAGCCACCAAAGCTGCCAGTGCCCTACCGGAGAGATAGAGTTGTTCGCACGTGTCGCAGTCTTCTAAGGGCGCTGGACGTGAACACCCCCTCACCCACACACCCACTTGCATTCCCTCCCAAATTCGCCTATCTCTCCGTCATCTCAATAACAAACTGAAGAACTTTCGAGTGGACCTCCGGGCCCGCTCCCAAAGGACTTTAGCCGCAATTTAGCACCTTGGACCACGATTGAACCCTATGGCCGCGACGCCTGCAAACAGCACCGCAAATCCCTCGCCGGGCGCTCCCTCCACGGCGCGTTTTTTGCGCGAGTCGGGCCTTGCCGCGGATATTGCAGCCGTCGCTGAACCCGTAATCGAAGGTCTCGGATTTCGCCTCGTGCGCGTCAGCGTCTTGGGCGGCGAAGACCGCATCGTGCAGATCATGGCCGAGCGTTCCGACGGCACGATTTCAATCGACGACTGTGAAATGATTTCCAAGAACGTGTCACCGGTCTTGGATGTCGCCGATACGATCAGCGGCAAATATCGTCTGGAAATATCCTCCCCCGGCATCGACAGGCCGCTCGTGCGCCCGAGCGACTTCGAAGATTGGTCGGGCCACGTCGCCAAGATCCAACTCAACGACGCCATCGACGGGCGCAAGCGCTTCAAGGGCCTGCTCGAAGGCTTCGAGGATGGCGAGGTGCGCATAGCCGCCGACCTTGGCGCATCGGGCCAGCATCATTTGGGTCTACCCATCGCACTCATTGCCGACGCAAAGCTCGTCATGACCGACGAGCTCATCCGCGAGGCGCTAACTCGCGCCAAGAAACGCCACGCTACACGCCCTGGCGACGGGGCCGAACTTGACGAAAACGAACTCGACCAAAAAGACTTGCCCGCACTTAAAGACTTGGAGGACTGACCCATGGCCATGACAGGCATTAGCGCCAACAGGCTGGAACTCTTGCAGATCGCGGATGCAGTCGCGCGCGAGAAGACTATCGACAAAAAGATCGTCATCGAAGCGATGGAAGACGCCATCCAGAAAGCGGCAAAATCGCGCTATGGCGCGGAGAACGATATCCGCTGCGAGATCGATCTGAAAACCGGCGAAGCACGGTTGACGCGCGTCTTAGCCGTCGTCGATGAGGTCGAGAACGACTCGACTCAAGTCAATCTCGCTGATGCCTTGAAGCGCAACCCTGATGCCAAGGTCGGCGACATGATCGCTGAAGCACTCCCGCCGCTCGAATTCGGCCGAGTGGCCGCGCAAAACGCCAAACAAGTTATTGTGCAAAAGGTGCGCGAAGCCGAGCGCGACCGCCAATTCAGCGAATTCAAAGATCGCATCGGCGAAATCTCGAACGGTACCGTGAAACGCGTTGAATACGGCAATGTCATTGTCGATCTCGGCCGCGCTGAAGGCATTATCCGCCGCGATGAAATGATCCCGCGCGAAAACGTGCGCCTCGGCGACCGCGTTCGCGCCTACATCTACGACGTGCGCCGTGAGCAACGCGGACCGCAGATTTTCCTGACGCGCGCGCGCTCTGAATTCATGGCCAAGCTCTTTGCCCAGGAAGTGCCGGAAATCTACGACGGCGTTGTCGAAATCAAATCGGTCGCCCGTGATCCCGGTTCGCGCGCCAAGATCGCAGTTATTTCGAAAGACTCTTCAATCGATCCGGTCGGCGCGTGCGTTGGTATGCGCGGCGCGCGCGTGCAGGCCGTCGTCAACGAGCTGCAAGGCGAGAAGGTCGACATCATTCAATGGAACCCGGAAGCCGCAAGCTTTATCGTCAACGCGCTGGCTCCTGCCGAAGTCACAAAGGTCGTGCTCGACGAGGATACCAACCGGATTGAAGTTGTGGTGCCCGAAGCGCAGCTGTCGCTTGCCATCGGCCGCCGCGGTCAGAACGTGCGTTTGGCATCTCAGCTTACTGGCTGGGACATCGACATCGTGACCGAACAGGAAGAGAGCGAGCGGCGCCAGAAAGAGTTCGCAGAGCGCACCGCACTTCTCATGGAAGCGCTCGATGTCGACGAAGTCATCGCTCAGCTGCTCGTGACGGAAGGCTTCGCCACGATCGAGGAAGTGGCGTTCGTCGAACTGACGGACATTGCTCACATTGAAGGCTTCGACGAAAACACGGCTCAGGACATTCACAATCGCGCGAGGGACTACTTGGAACAGCAGGAAGCAGAACGCGACGCCAAACGGCGCGAACTCGGCGTTGCCGATGAGCTTGCCGAAATTCCCGGCATGACAACCGCGATGATGGTCGCGCTTGGCGAAAACGGCGTCAAAAGCGTCGAGGACTTTGCTGATTGCGCAACCGACGAGCTTGTTGGCTGGACGGAACGCAAAAAAGAGAAAGACGCCGAAGCGGTTCGCCATAAGGGCTTCCTCGACGGCTTCGAATTGTCGCGCCAGGACGTGGAGAACATGATCATGGCCGCGCGCGTTCAGGCAGGCTGGATCACGGCCGAAGATCTCGTCAAGCCGGCGGCAGACGTTGCCGAAGTTGACGGCGAGGCCGGCACCGATTCAACGGCTTGAGATTATGTTTAACGGAGCACCAGAGGCAGCTTGGCACCTAACCGGCGAACGCGAGTACAGCTTACAGGCGCGGAGGCAGATGATGCCTCCGATGCCGGTTCTGAGCGCCTGTGCGCGGTCACGCGTCAGCATTTAGAGCCCGAAGACCTCATTCGCTTCGTTCAGGCGCCGGACGGCCAGATTGTACCCGATCTGGAGCACCGCCTTCCGGGTCGCGGCGTGTGGGTCACTGCGAACCGGGAAACAGTTGAAAAGGCAATAAAAACAAGGGCGTTTGATCGTAGCCTCAAGGCTGCGGCGATCGTTGCGCCTGATCTCGCGACGCGCCTCGAAGCCATGATGTTGCGCAGGGCCTGCGATACATTAGCGCTCGCCAACAAGGCTGGTCTTGCGGTTGCCGGTTTTCAACAGGTAGATAGCGCGCTTGATAAAGCTAAGGTCGCAGTTCTGCTACATGGTTGCGATGCTGCCGCCGACGGATGTTCGAAGCTCGACCGCAAATTCAAGGCAATTCAGGGTGATTTGGGTCAAAAAGCCCCTGTCGTCGCGGCTCTGACCATCACAGAAATGAGCTTGGCCATGGGCAGGCCAAGTGTGGTACATGCTGCCCTTATACCCGGAGGACTGGCGAAGCGGTTTTTAAGGGAGGCGGGGCGTCTCGTGCGCTACCGGTCCTCTTCGGCCGCCCCTGAACTCGTTTTTTCTGAACTTGATAACGAAGGTTGAATAGAGAGACGCATGACGGAACAGAAAGACCAAATTGACAAGACCGTGCGGCCTGGCGCGCGTAAGCCGCTGACGTTGCAAAAGACGGTCGAGTCGGGGCTCGTGCGTCAGAACTTCAGTCACGGCCGTTCGAAGAACGTGGTCGTTGAGGTCAAGAAAACGCGCAAGCTCGGAGCGCCAGGCAGTGAGCCTGTTGAAGTTCCAGCCGTAGTTGCTGCACCGGCAGCAGAAAAAGCGCGACAAGCGCCTAAGCCGCAGGTTGAACAGAGCGCGGCTTCGGAGCCACGCGGCCAGCAACAGAGGATTTTGTCGGAAGCCGAGCGCAAGGCGCGTGACAGTGCGCTAGCTGCAGCGCGTGCCGACGATGGCGCGAGGGTGCCCGAAGCAGCGCCTGTGCGCTTTGAGCCGGTTCGCCCGCCAGAAACCGAAGTGAAATCTGAAGAAGCCACTGTCACGCGGCCAGCCGCGCCGCCTGTTGCGGTAATAGCCGCACCCGCAACGCAAGCCAAGATCGACACACCAGCGCCTACCTCACCACGCCCTGCCTCACCGCGCCCTTCTGAACCGCGCCGCGATAGCGACAAACGTGATGACCGGCGCGAAGGCGGCGGACGTCCTCCCTTCCCGCGTGGCGGCGGCGCACGTGCTCCGGCCGGATCGGGCGCGCCCGCTTTCATGCCGCGCGAAGCTGGCCGTCCGCGTGAAATTGAAATGCCATCTCGCCGTCCGGCGGTTCCGGCAGAAGGCGAAATCATTAAGCGTCCGCAGCGTACGGTCGTGGTCAAGCAAGTCGCTGAGGATGAAGATAGTCGTGGTCCAAAGCGCGGCGGTCCAGGTGGCGCCAAGATCGCTCGTCCTGCCGTCAAGGTCGTTGACGACGGCCGTCAGCGCACGAAAATTTCGATCACCAATTTTGATCGCGAAGCTCAGCAGCGTTCACTCGCCTCACTTAAGCGCAAGCGCGAGAAGGAAAAGCTGAAGGCCATGGGCATTCAGCAGCCGCGCGAGAAAATTTCGCGTGAAGTCATTATTCCTGAAGTGATCACCATTCAGGAACTCTCGAACCGTATGGCCGAACGCGCCGTCGATCTCATCAAGGTTTTGATGAAGGAAGGCGCGATGCACAAAATTACCGACGTCATCGACGTCGATACGGCTGAAATCCTGGTGCAGGAGTTTGGCCATATTCCAAAACGCGTTTCTGAATCGGACGTTGAAATCGGCCTTGTCGGCGACAAGGACGTTGATGATCATCTCGAAGCTCGCGCACCGGTCGTCACCATCATGGGTCACGTCGATCACGGTAAAACGTCGCTGCTGGACGCCATCCGCTCAACCAACGTGGTTTCCGGCGAAGCTGGCGGTATTACCCAGCACATCGGCGCCTATCAGGTGACGACGCCGAACGGTCACAAGGTGACATTTATCGACACGCCCGGCCACGAAGCCTTCACGGCCATGCGCGCCCGCGGCGCCAAGGTCACCGACATTGTCGTGCTTGTTGTCGCCGCCGACGACGGCGTCATGCCGCAAACAGTGGAAGCGCTGAACCACGCAAAAGCTGCCGGCGTACCGATGATTGTTGCCATTAACAAGATCGACAAGCCGCAGTCGGATCCAAACCGCGTGCGCACAGATCTTCTGCAGTATGAAATCGTCGTTGAAAGCATGGGCGGCGAAACGCTCGAAGTGCCGGTTTCTGCATTGAAGCGTACTAACCTCGATAAGCTCTTGGAAGCCATCCACCTGCAGGCCGAAATCCTCGACCTCAAGGCCAATCCCAATCGCCCGGCCGAAGGCATTGTCATCGAAGCGAAGCTTGAACGCGGCCGTGGTCCCGTCGGCACCGTTCTCGTGCAACGTGGCACGCTCAAAGTCGGCGACATTGTCGTCGCCGGCATGGCGTGGGGCCGCGTTCGTGCACTTCTCGATGACCATAGCGCCAACATTCCGACAGCTGGGCCGTCGGTACCGGTTGAAATTCTGGGCTTCGATTCCGCGCCAGAAGCGGGTGATCAATTCGCGGTCGTCGAGAATGAATCCCGCGCCCGTGAAATCACCGATTACCGCATCAGAAAGCGCCGCGAGACACTCGGCTCGGCCGGTACGCCACGCACGCTCGAACAGATGATGCAGACGCTGAAAGATGCGGCAGGGCAGAAGGAATTCACTCTCCTCATCAAGGGCGACGTGCAGGGCTCCGTCGAAGCTATCATCGGCTCGCTCAAGAAACTCGGCACGGAAGAAGTCATCGCCCGCATCGTTCACACGGGCGTCGGCGGTATCACGGAATCGGATATCGCTCTTGCGTCCGCTTCCAAAGCCGTCGTCATCGGCTTCAACGTACGTGCCAACGAACAGGCCAAGCGCTTGGCCGACGTGCAGGGCATTGAAATCCGCTACTACAACATCATCTACGACCTCGTGGACGATGTGAAATCGGCGATGTCGGGCATGCTCGCGCCGACAAAACGCGAAGTGTTCCTCGGTTACGCGACGATCAAGCAGGTGTTCAACATCTCGAAGACCGGCAAAGTCGCGGGTTGTCAGGTCACCGAAGGCAAAGTCGAGCGCGGCGCAAAAGTCCGTCTATTGCGTGACAACGTCGTCATTCACGAGGGCTCGCTCTCGATCCTCAAGCGCTTCAAGGACGATGTCCGCGAAGTTGTCATGGGTCAGGAATGCGGCATGTCGTTTGCCAACTATCAGGACATCCGCGAAGGCGACCAGATCGAGTGCTTCCAGGTCGAGACGATTGCGCGGTCGCTTTGATCAAGTCCGGCCATAACGTGAATTGAGAAGAGCCACGCGCGGTCCGATCCCGCAGTGGAGAATGAGTGACAACGTGATTCGAAGATTTCCCCTTTATAGCTTCGCAATTGCCGTCATCCCGGCGAAGGCCGGGACCCACGACAAGCATCCGCAAGCGTTTCGTCCGCGATGCGGCACAGTCGAGCAACACCGGGACAATCCGCATTAGTGAAACTTGTCGTGGATCTCGTCCGCTCGCCGTTAGCGAGCGGCGACGGGATGACGGAAGAAATGGCAGTTTAAAGAACTCGCAGGCACACATGACACGCAAAAAGACCTCCTCCGCAAAAGCGCCCACGCAGCGCATGTTGCGTATCGGCGAATTGATCCGCCACAGGATAGCCCAATTGCTGGTGCGCGGCGATATTCATGACGATTTGATCGCAAGCCACTCAATCACCATTCCAGAAGTGCGCATCTCGCACGATATGAAGCTCGCGACCATCTACGTCATGCCCTTGGGCGGCGACGATATGAAGCCGGTGATCGACGCGCTTGAGCGCAACAAGAAGTACATCCGCGCCCAGGTCGCGCAAACTCTGAACCTCAGATACGCGCCAGACTTGCGCTTCCGCGAAGACCAAACCTTTGAAGAAGCCACTCGCATCGACAGGTTGCTCGATAGTGCGCACGTCCGGCAGGACATCGAGAAGAAGTAGGGGCGTTCGGTGTCTGTCCCGTCCGGCCCGAGGCGGGCAAGTATCGGGGGTCTGACACTGCAGCACGAATAGCTAATTGACTTCCCGGCAATGGACCGTCCTTCACACGGCGTCAGACCGGAGGGTTAGACACCGAGGTAAGATGTCACGACGCAAAAAAGGCAACGCGATCCACGGATGGCTCATTCTCGACAAACCGCTGGGCATGACCTCGACGCAGGCCGTTGGCGCTGTGCGCCGCGCGTTCAATGCGCAAAAGGCCGGCCACGCCGGCACGCTTGATCCGCTCGCAACCGGCATCCTCCCGATCGCGCTTGGCGAAGCAACCAAGACCGTTCCTTTCGCTGTCGATGGCGAAAAGGCCTATCGCTTCACCGTGCGCTGGGGCACGGAAACCAACACCGACGACACCGAAGGCAAAGTTACAAAATCGAGCGATACGCGCCCGACGCGCGACGCTATCGAAGCGCTGCTGCCCGGTTTTCACGGCGAAGTCAGCCAAGTCCCGCCTGCCTTCTCGGCAATAAAGATCGCTGGCGAACGCGCTTACGATCTTGCGCGCAGCGGCGAGGACGTCGTGTTGCAGCCTCGCATTGTGATCATCAAGCGCCTCGCGCTTGTCGCACAGCCGGATGAAGCAACCAGCGTTTTCGAAGCCGAATGTGGCAAAGGCACCTACGTGCGCGCCATCGCTCGCGACCTTGGCCGTCTGCTCGGCTGCTATGGCCACGTCATCGCGCTGCGCCGCACGCGTGTTGGTCCGTTTGATGAAGCGCGCTCCATCACCATGGAAACAATTCAAGAAGCCGCCAAGCAGGACGAAGCCAATGAGACCGGGGGCGGCGAGGCGCTTGCGCAACTTTTGGCGCCCGTTGAATCGGCGCTTTCCGATTTGCCCGAGCTTCTCGTCACGCCCGCAGATGCCGCTAGCCTCACGCGCGGACAAGCGATCCTGATTCGGGGCCGCGATGCTCCTGTCATGTCAGGCCCGGCTTTCGCGACCTCGAAAGGCCGTCTCATCGCGCTGGGTGAGCTCGACAAAGGTGCGCTGCATCCGACGCGGGTTTTCAATCTCGGATGAGTGGCCCGCTCGCGGCTCCCCGCTCCCCGCTCGCGGCTCAACGCGCGTTCATTAACTAAGGTTATGTCTATTTGTATTGCGCAACGCGCGCTGGTTGCGCAACAATTCGGTTGCCGCAATTCGCGCGGACCATATTGGGATCATTGGCATGGTTGGGAGGGGATTGCCGTTCGATCTAACCAGCCCGAAAACCATACGCTATCGGCTCAACTTCCTTGTTGGCTGTCTGTTGCTGCCGATACTTGCGCTGCTCGCCTGGCTGACGATGCAAATCGCACACGAAAAGCGCGAACAAATTGAGGATCGGCGCGCCGGCATTGCTCGCATCGTTTCGTCCCGTGCCGATCAACAGGTGAGCGTATTCATTGGAATGCTTCATGGGCTTGCTGGGGCTTTAGGTCCGGCTGGAGGCAACAGCGGCGATCTCGACCTCACCGCAGTGTTGGCGTCCCAACCAGACATCGTCCGCATCTGGCGTTTCGGGGGCACAGGGAGTGTGGCGAATGCGGCATCCGCAGCCCCATCAGACACTCCGAAACCCGGCCCGGACGTACAAGACTTCGAAAGCCGTGTGCTCAAGGGTGAAACTGTTGTCACCCGTCTTGAGGGGGATCGAATTGAGAATGCGTCCTTTAGTGTAGGCGTCCCGGTTTACTCGCCGGGCAAGACCATCTCTGGAATTGCCGCCGAGATACGAGCCGGGCATTTGAGCGACATGGTGTTCAAAGACTCAGGCTTGGGCGAAGGCTGGGTCGCGGCCATCATCGACCGCAACAATCTTTTTGTGTCGCGCAGCTTGGATGCAGGGAAGCGCGTCGGGCAGGCCGCTCGCCCTGAACTGGGCGAAGCTGCGCGCAGCGACAAACCGACGGGAACGTTCGTGAACACTACTTACGAAGGTGTGCTGATGATCGACTCGTACCATCGCTCGTCCCTGACCGATTGGACAGCCGTGGTCGCGGTTCCGCAGTCGAAACTGTACGAGCCGCTGTACCGCAGTATCGCGCTGGTGTTGATCGCCGGAACACTGATTCTGGTCGTAACGGCGGGGTTGGCCAGCGTCCAGGCTCGCAGTATCAGCAGCTCCGTGCAACGTCTGGCCCGGCTTGCGACTGGGAAAGCGGATGATAAGCATGAGATTTCACAAGCTCAGACAATTGTCGAACTCGAAGAGGTGCGCCAAGTGTTCGAGCGCACGCTGGACAAAATCAAGAGATCCGAGGCGCATGTGCAGTTGCTCATGACAGAGCTGGCGCACCGGTCAAAAAATCAGATTGCTGTTGTCCAGGGGATTGCACGCCACACCGCGCGCACGGCCGATACGGTCGCGACGTTTTCGGAACGCTTCTCGGGACAATTGCAAGGACTGGCTGCATCGTACGATTTGTTGTTGGAGCGAAATTGGAAGAGCGTTGCGTTGGCCGATCTGGTGCGTAAGCATCTCAGTGTTTTCGTACAGGCAGACAGCGCGCGGCTGGTAATCGATGGGCCCGATTTCGATTTGACCCCAGCGGCGGCTCAATCGATTGGGCTGGCGATGCACGAACTGGCAACAAACGCGCTAAAGTACGGGGCTTGGTCCAATGAAACCGGAAAAGTTAATGTGAGTTGGGCCTCACTTGACGCCGGTCTGCGGCTGAAGCTTGTTTGGCTGGAGACCGGTGGGCCGCCGGTCAGCGTGCCCACAGCCAATGGCTTTGGGTCCGTCGTTACTACGACCTTGATCGAACGATCTCTCGGGGGAACTGTCACCGTTCTCTACGAAAAAGAGGGTTTGAACTGGTCGATTGAGTGGCTTTCGGGGGTTGAAAGCGATACCGATGACGTTGATGCATGATTTCAGCAGTTTTGAAATTCTGATCCGCGAACCGATGCTCAGTCGCTGGACTGCCCGGACGCAAGTTGTGCTCGACTCGTATCGCAAAGCTTTGGCGCGCGATCTCGTTCAACGCTGCGGCGATGCGCGTGCCGATGCCCGGCTCCTGTTCGCGTTGCCGGCAATCGTGCTGTCGCATGGCACCGAAGCGGACCCGATTCTGAATTACGGCAATCGCGCCGCTCTCGAACTTTGGGAGATGACACCGGAAGCTTTCGTTGCGATGCCGTCGCGCTTGACCGCTGAGCCTGGCGCCCGCGCCGCGCGCGAGAAAGCGCTCGAGGACACGCGCCGCCAAGGCTTCTCGACCGCCTACGAAGGCGTTCGCATCAGCGCCACAGGGCGGCGCTTTTGTATCCACGACGCAACAATCTGGAACCTCGTTGACGCCGAAGGCCGTCCCGCCGGCCAAGCCGCAACTTTTGTCCGGTGGTCGGCTGTTGGCTAGAGTGCTTCCGGAAAAAGCCTGTCCCCGCGAAGGTGGGGATGGGAACCGTTTTTCCGAAAAGAAGCACGACAAGACGGCACAAAGCAAGAACATATTTGAAATGTAAGTAATACCAACCTTCATTGAAGCTGACTCTTGTTGCGCCGGGGGTTCCCTCGGGAGTCATCCTGTGATTCCGTCTCGGATCGGGCAACTGATTCGGGCGGAGAACAGGATGGCAGCGGCGGTTGAGCTTCGAGACGACTTTAGCGCGTCAGATTTGC
>JANOKW010000110.1:0-5150 GCA_031419475.1 Hyphomicrobium sp.
CAGATTTGCGTATGCGCTTACGCGGAGCTTGGAGCAAGCCGACGACTTAGTACAGGACACGTGTGAAAGGGCTTTGGCCCGGGCTGACCAATGGCAGCCAGGAACAAGGCTGGATAGTTGGATGTACAGAATCGCACAAAACATCTGGTTCGACGCCGGCCGCAGCGCAAAGGTTCGCGGCGAGCAGACCAGCGTAGACGATATCGCGGAACTTGAAGGCAGTGACGGCCGGACGGTGACGGAAAACCGGCTGACCCTTGCCTCCGTTTTCACCGCGATGGAAAAATTGCCAAACGATCAGCAGGTTCTTGTTGCTCTCGTGTGCGTCGATGGGCTTTCCTACAAAGAAGCTGCGGACACACTTCAATTGCCAATAGGAACGGTGATGAGCCGCCTTTCGAGGGCGCGCCAAAGTATAGCCGCAGCTCTGACAGAGCCGAACCCCGCCCCATTGGCTGCAGTCCGGGAGGCCCACAGTGGAAAATATTCCTGACGAAACATTGATGGCTTACGCAGATAATGCTTTGCCTCAAGATCAGATGCGCCGCATTTCAGCGCTTGTCGCAAGAGATAAGGCCCTCGCCGCAAGACTTCAACCCTATGTTGTTACGCGCTCAGCGTTACCGCAAATTTTCTCGGACACACATCTTGGGCCCATTCCAAACCGCTTGCTGGAAACGGTGATGAAGGCGCCAATTGGCGGGCGCAAGCAATCGGCCAAAGCGTCTGGCTTTCTTACAAAGTTGCGCGATATCTTGTTCCCCGAAACGTTGTCGTTCGGCCGGACCGTGGCGCTATGCGGCACTGTTCTCGCCGTGGCTGGCGCGGGTTGGTTTGCAAGCCGCATAGTCTTCCAGAGCAACGCGTCCCACGAATTGATCGCAGCGGTAGACGGCAAATCTCTGGCACGAGGCGCACTCGCGAGCGCTCTTGAAACAGCGCCGATGCTGCAACAGGTTTTAGGCGCTGGCGGGCAGACTGCAACGCCCGTTGTGACGTTCCAAAGCGCGCATGGCCGCCTCTGCCGTCAGTTCGAGGCCACACGGTCCAATACTGATGTATTCTCGGGATATGCCTGCCGGGACGATGCCGGCCAATGGCTCGTCGGTTTCCATGGCAATGGCCCGAGCCTCAGCCACGACGGCGCGACCGAAGCCATCAGACCCGCAGATCGCCAGCCGCATCCTGAACTGGATGCTGCCATCGATAACATTATTGCCGGAGACGCCTTAGATGTTGCGCGTGAACGCGCGCTCATCGCCAATGGGTGGAAACGGAACCCGCACGACTGACAGCGACGGGTCGCAGAGAAAACTGAAAGAGACAACAAGAATTGCTGGCAAAAAAAACGACGCGTTGCCAGCCAAGACCATTGACGACCACCCTGAAACCGCCCGACCCGCAACGGGCCAATCGCGGAGGACGTCAAGCACCTGACGGCGTGAACACTTCACGCTCGTCGTGCAACACGAGAGCTCGCTGCGCAAAGCAGTTCGGTACCCCGCTTCCGAAACTGATTGCGCAGCGAGTTTTTGTCGCGGGAAGGCGCCGCAACTCGGGTGCTCTCGCCCCCGTTACTCACCAGTCACTGTCGTTATGAAACCAATAGGAAATTATTGCGAGGCCGGGCGCGCGAGTGCACTTTCGGAAGCCGTTGGAGCGCCGATCGACATACGCTTTGCCGCGTTGGTCCAGGGTAAACTCGCGACCCCGCCAACGTCGTTGCAACGTTCGGGAGCTTTCGGCAGGCCTTCGCCATAAATCGTGTCGCGGCCTGGCTCACCGAGGTCTTGGAACGAGATCCGGCTCAGCATGTCCTCTTTGTCAGTGGCGCCTTTGCGCACCGTCGGCATCGCCGCAAGTAATCCAGTAATGAATGGAGCTGCAAACGAGGTGCCGGTGCGAAAGCCTTGGCGGCCTTCAGGGAGCGCGGTCAGAACTTGAACGCCAGGAGCAGCGACATCGATATAGCCCCCGCGATTGGCGTGGAGATAACTATTCGATTTCTTGCCGACGGCCGTGACGGCGACAACTTGCGGGTAAGCAGCAGGATAACTTGGTGGCGCCGACGGTCCCTTATTACCTGCTGCCGCTACGAAGACGACACCCTTGGCAGCCATGGCGGCGATCGTCACTTCAATCTGTTCGTTGCGCGGGCCCGAGAAGCTCATATTGACGACGTTGACGTCGCGTTTGTCCAACCAAGCCAGTGCCTTCAAAACAGATATCGTGTCGGCCGCTGCATTGCCCTGAGCATCGGCCCGGAACGTACTGGCGAGATAGAAGTCAGCGTCTGGGATCAGTCCGGGAGTCGAACTCGAAGCATTTCCGGCAAGAACGGAGAGCACGGCGGTCCCGTGCCAGTCGCCGCGCGCGATGGTCTGACTCCCGGAGAATTGTTCGATACTAAACTTTCGACCGGCGAACGCCGGATGCGACACGTCAAACGACGTGTCGATGAGCCCGACTCGCACACGGCGGGCACAATTCTTGGTCGCCGGCTTCCAGGCAAGCATGTCACGCGCAAAACATTCACCGGCCGCGCAGGCGGCAGCACGCGCTCCAGTCTCTTCATCCTTCTTTGCTGCTGGTCTGGTTGTTGCCATCCCGTCGCGCTCCGTGGCAGGGGCCAGAGCATCGGCGGCTGGCACGATGCGATAGACATGGTTCGGGCCGAATTGTGCCGTTGGCGCGGCGCTTTGGAGGAGCTGCATGGCTGCTGTCTCCGTCATACCCGATGGAATGACGAGGCGGCTCACAGCACCTGTGACACCGGGGGCAACCACCGACGAAGCGGCCTTAAACCCTTGCGCTTCGAGGTTCTTTTGCTCAGCGGCACTGAGATTGGACGCGAGAATTTCATGTGGCCGGAACATACCTTGTTGCAGAAGTTCGAAGTCGGGCGCACCTCGTCTTACACTTGTGACAGGCTTGCTCTTGCCAACGACGGTCTGTTTTACAGGCTTGGCGGGCGTCGCCGCTGTTTTCTCTGGGGCGGCGATGGGCGCTTTCACCGGCTTTGGCTTGGCAGGTGCGGCGATGCGTTCAAACACTTCAACCATTGTGCGCGGGGGCGGTAACGGCTGCTCGTCCACATCATCGTGCACATCATCGAGCCGGGGTTTGTCCTGGGGTGAGGTCTTCGCCTGCTGCTCCGGTTTCCCTTTTGGCGTGGCATCGGCTTTAGACTTGCCGCTACCGGATTCGCCTTTCGAAGCGGGTTTAGCGTCGTCTTTCGCGTTGTGATGGCGCTTCGGTGGATCTTCCTGCTTGACTACGGCGGGCTGCGGCCGGTCATCGTCCTGCCGGCGCTCAATTTTGGGAACGTCGGACTTGGAAGCCTCAGGCCGCTCATCTCGCGACTGCGGGCGCTGCTGAATGCGTGCTTCTTTCTCCAGCTCGCGCTGTTGACGCTTGGCTTCCTGCTCCGCCTCGCGATGCTGGCGTCTTGCTTGGCGTTCTTGTTCCTTTTGCTGGCGGCGCAAATCGCGCTCGGCCTCGCGCCCGTCCCTCTGTAATCGGTCATGATTATCACGCGCCAAAGCGGGTGTTATCCAACGCGGCAGATCGGAGAATTGCGGAACATGATCTGGGCCGGAGAAGGCGACGACGGCCAAGCAGAGATAGAGGACGGCCGCACTTAGCCGTCGCGCGAAACCCACCGCACGGCGTAAATTTCGCCTTGGTGACTTAACCCCTCGTCTCATCCCTGCCCCACGTGACCGCGCGAAACGCGCTGAGCGCGACACACGAAATTCACTTCCCCTCAGGACCATATATACCAAATTGCGTCACAATCATGCCTATTGCAGCAGCGATCAGCACGATCGCTTGATGGTGTTGCATTCTGTCGACTAAATTCGATACCCTCCAGATGAGCAGAAAAACACGGGCGTTTTCTTGACCCGGCTAACTCCAGGCTTTTGGACCTAACCGGTTCGGCTGGCTCAAATTTCGTGTCTGGTACATAAATCTCCGGACGAGCAAAACGCCAGCCACCCCAATGCCAATACCGAACCCGGCCCAAATACCGGGCGCCCCGAACCCCAATCCGAACCCAAATAGTGCGCTCAGCGGCAGAGCAATTAGCCAATAAGAAAATAGCGACACGCGTGTCGGCCAGTGGTTGTCGAGGATGCCGCGGAGTGCGCCAAGGCTGACGGACTGCAACCCGTCGAATACTTGCATGATGCCAACCGCCACAAACATAGCCGTTGCGGCGGCGATAACGGGCGGCTCGTTCACAAACGCACTCGAAATCGGCTCACCCCACTGGATCATAATGAGGGTGAACGCCAGCATCCACACCGTGACGACTGAAATCCCCGCCAAGCCGATCGCTCGAATGCGATGTGTTGCGCCTTCGCCCACGGCTTGCGCGATACGGATTGAAACGGCCCCCGACATGCCAAGCGGCGCCATGTAAACGAGTACTCCGACCGAGAAAACAATTTGGTTCGCGGCCAGAGCCGTCGCACCCAACAATCCAATCAGAACGCCGGCTATTGCAACAGAACTCCCCTCAGCCAGATACTGGATCGACATGGGATAGCCTTCGCGGGTCAGCTCAGAATATGCCGCCGCATGCAGTTTAATGGCGTCCCGAAAAGGCGCCATCGATGCCGCGTAACGCAAATAAAGCAGCATCAGCACAAAGCCGCCCGCAAAGGCTGCCAAACTCGCCAATCCTGCACCAACAAGACCCAATTGCGGAAACCCGAACCGGCCATAGATCAGCAGCCAATTGAGAGGGATATTCAGGAAGACGGGAACGAAAGTTAACAACGCGCCCATCCACGGCCGGCCAATCGCGTCCAGAAATTGCTTGATGACCATCGTCAACGTGAACGGCACGAGCAGTAACGACATGGCTATCCAGTAAATGGGAATTGCCGCCATAACCTCATCTGGCTGGCCCGTGTAGGGGAGCGCAAAGAGTGAAGCCACCATTGCCAATGCGCCCGCAACGCCACCAGCTAGCCCAATGACGAGTCCATGGCGCAGAACACGGCTCGCTCGCGGCCTATCGCCGGCGCCATACGCTTGGCCAGTTAAAATGCCAACGGAACCGACGAGCCCATAGAGGCCCGCGTAAAAGATCACCAACACACTCTGAGTCAATGATGCTGCGGCCAACGGCACTTCACCAA
>JANOKW010000111.1:0-4859 GCA_031419475.1 Hyphomicrobium sp.
CCCTTGCATTCCAAAGGGCAACGGAATCATATTCGCGAACCCTTGTCAGCAGGCGAGAAGTTCAACAGCCTGCTAGTGTGACCGCGGGGCCTGAACAAGTTAAGGCGCCAGCAGTCGGGCAGTCGCCAACAGATGTCTAGGGTTGTAGCGGCGCGCTGTCATTCCGTTTCGCCATATTCCGCCAGTTTCTCCAATCTCTGGCGGGCATAGACGATGAACACCAGCAAAAGCGTCAACGCAAACCCGTACCATGTCACCACATACTCAAGATGGCGGTTCGATATCTTGATCTCGGTCGTGCCGCCCTTTGGCCAGCCGCCAGGATTGGCGGGTTCGGCTTCGGCGTCGAGAGAAAACGGCGCGTAGCCCTGAAGGCGCATGAGTGCGAGTTTGTCGGGTGGTGGTGGCCCGGCCTCACCCCAGCGCATGGCCCAGGTGTCGCGTGAAAACCAGCGGTTACCCTTGCCGTCATCGACGGGCGTAAACATGCCCCTCACCTGATCGCTTCGCGCGAGGCCCGTGACGGTGACAAGGCCCGTAACTTGCCCCTCAGTACGCTTCACAGGGTCCTTCAAGGTGTCTGGCACCCAACCGCGATTGACGAACAGTGGAGGCTGGCCCCCTTCAGGTTTAAATAGCGTGTAAACGTGCCAGCCCTGGCTGCTGGCCGTTGGCGCGTAGAGATGGCGCTCTTCGTTATGATCGAAAGTGCCCGTCACGCGCACGCGCTTATATTCAACATCACCTGACTTTACGAACTCCGAGAGCGCGGCGATATAGGACTGGGGTTCGGCGGTCGCGCGCCCGGCAATTTTGGCAATCAAATCTTGTTTCCAAGCCATCCGCTGCCATTGCCATGTGCCAAGCCCGATGAGAACGGGCAGCATGGCAAGCGTCATCAAGGCTGGGACGGCGAGGCCGGCCGCACGCAGGCGCGCAAACATCTCATTCACTCCTTCGACAGGCGGCCTTCCTCGGCCTTGTTCTTGTATTGCAGGGCAATCAGCGTGGCTTTGAGAAAGCGCAGCAAAAATACGGCCAACAGTGGCGTGAAGAGCCCAAGCAGCAGAACATGAGCCCACCACGGCACGCCAAACTTGAACTCGGCAATCAGCGCGCCGCCCATGCAGAGGAACCCGAGAATGAATATGGCGAACACGGCTGGGCCATCCCCCGTATCGACAAACTTGTAATCAAGCCCGCAGGACGAACAATTGTCGCGCATGTTCAGCACTTGGCGGAACAATGGCCCCTTGCCACAACGCGGACAGCGACACTGGAGACCGGCCGTCAATGGCGAAACCGTTGTTGGCGCGTCGGCCATGTCGATGTCCACTCCAGAAAAACGTAAGGCGGCACGAGGCCGCCTTACGTGATCGTGTTGTCGCGCAATCGGCCTTAGTGCCCCGCAGCACCACCGGCGGCGCCTGCAGCAACTTCGCCGCCGGTGCCAGCGCCTGCCACGTAGATCGCGGCAAACAGGAACAGCCAGACGACGTCAACGAAATGCCAGTACCATGCAGCAGCTTCGAAGCCGAAATGCTGCTGCGGCGAGAAGTGACCTTTCATGGCGCGAACCAGGCAGACCGCCAGGAAGATTGTGCCGATGATGACGTGCGCGCCGTGGAAGCCGGTCGCCATGAAGAACGTCGAACCATAACTATGGCCAGCGTAACTAAAGCCGGCGTGGCTGTATTCGATCGCCTGTAAGACGGTGAAGGCGAGACCCAACAGCACCGTCAGCAGCAAGCCGATGACGAGCCCGCGGCGGTCGTTCTTCAGGAGCGCGTGGTGTGCCCACGTGACCGTGCAGCCAGACGTCAGAAGAATGAGCGTGTTGACGAGCGGCAAGCCCCACGGATCAAACGTATTCTTGAAGAAGCCCGGGACAGACGTTGCCGTAGCGTCAACGGGCACTGGCGGCCAGACGCCGCCGAAAACCTCGTTGCGTGTGGTCAAGCCAACAAAGCGTCCGGCGTTGTTTGGCAGTTCGCTGATACCAGAGGGGAAAAGCGCGCTGTCGAAATATCCCCAGAACCAAGCGACGAAGAACATGACCTCAGAGGCGATGAACATGATCATGCCATAGCGCAAGTGCAACTGCACGACCGGCGTGTGATCGCCTTTATGGGCTTCGATGATGACATCGCGCCACCACATCCACGCACATGCTAAGAGCCCAACCATACCAACGGCAAAGAGCCACGAGCCTGTGATGCCGAATACGCCGACCCCGTCGAGGTTGGTGCGCATCCAAACGATGGCACCGATTGCCGTCGCGAGTGCTGCGGTCGCAGCCAATACGGGCCATGGGCTCGGATCAACCAAGTGATAGTCGTGATGTTTTACGTGCGAGTCTGCCATTTAAATCTCCGTCGTCCCCATGCCGTGTAGTTGTTTCGTTTTTTGTCCTCAGCCCCCGCCAGCTTCGCGCGGCGCTTCGGCCGTACGATCCGATGGGTAAAACACATAACTCAGCGTGACATTCGAGAGCTGAGCCGTATCCCGGTCTTCCACCATTTTCGGATCGAGAAAGAACGTGACAGGCATCTCGACCGATTGGCCAGGCTGCAGCAGCTGCTCTTTGAAGCAGAAGCATTCGATCTTATTAAAGTACAAGCCGGCAACGTCGGGTGAGACGTTGAAGGCGGCCGTGCCCTTCAATGGTTTGTCGGACATGTTGGTCGCACGGAAAAAGGCTAATCCATTTTCGCCGATTTTAATGTCTATCGTTGGTTGAACGGGTTCGAATTTCCATGCGAGGTTCGGCGAGACGTTGGCGTCGAAGCGCACTGTGATGATCTTTTCGAGCACGTGTTGTGAGGGTGCCGTTGCGCGCTGCGTGGTGCCGCCATAGCCGGTCACTTGGCAGAAAAGCTTATACAGCGCGGGCGATGCCGCCGTGACGCTACCCATGACGGCGAGCGCCGCGAGACACCCGAACACAACCTTCCGGTTGTTGCCGCGTCCGTGCCTCATGTCTGGTCCGTCACTCGTCATTGAAACTAGCTTTCACTCTTTTGTGGGCGCTCGTTAGAGAGCCTTGTTGATCGCATTCCCGCCGAGCCGGACGATGGTTGCCGCGTAAAACAGTAAAACCATCAGGCCAAGCAACAGCGCTATCGCAATGGAGCGGCGGCGGCTTGCGCCTTTCGCTCCAACATGATCCTTCTTGTCTTTCTCATCGGTCATTCAACCTTCATCCCAGCAACCGTTGCCACGTGTGCTCGCCCAGAAGCACGACGAACAACAGGAACAGATAAAGTATCGAATACAAGAACAACTGTTTGGCCGCGCGATCACCCTCGCGTCCCTCTGTTATGCGCCGCACCCTGTCGGCGAAGTAGAGAAATACAGCGCCCGAGACAACCGACGTGACCAGATAGAGATTGCCGGCAAATCCCATGAATGAAGGCAGTGTCGCCAGCGGCACGAGAGCCCAGGAATAGAGCACGATTTGACGGCGCGTTTCTGCAGGGCCCGCCACAACCGGCAGCATCGGCACGCCCACGCGCTCGTAGTCGCGGCAGCGATAGAGGGCCAGCGCCCAGAAGTGCGGCGGCGTCCACATGAAGATAATGAGAAAGAGCACGATGCTCTCAAGCGAGACGCTGCCTGTGACGGCGGCCCAACCGATCATAGGCGGGAATGCGCCGGCCGCACCGCCGATGACGATGTTATGCGGCGTTCGCCGTTTCAGCCACATCGTGTAAACGAAGAGATAGAAGCCGATGGTGAGGGCAAGCAAAGCACCAGCCACCCAGTTCACGAGGACGCCGAGCGTTAGCACCGAAAAGACGGAGAGAACCGAGCCGAACTGCAAAGCCTCTTCAGCCGTCACTTTACCGCGTGGAATAGGCCGAGCTGCCGTGCGCGCCATCTTAGCGTCGATGTCGGCATCGTACCACATATTAAGAGCGCCCGAAGCGCCCGCGCCAATGGCAATAGCGAGAATAGCGATCACGCCGATGACCGGATGAATGTTGCCCGGTGCTGCGATCATGCCCGTCACGGCCGTCAAAACCACAAGCGACATGACGCGCGGTTTCATCAACTGAAAGAAGTCGCCGACCGATCCTTCAGCCGGGTCTGCGCGCGCGCTCAATTCTGAGTCTAAGCTGATGTCGGCCATACGATCTCGTACTCGCTCCCAGTGGCGGGGCTGGATCCCCGCACCGTTCGGTTGTTTGTCGAACGTGATGGGCCGGTTTTCGCCAGCCCATCACGCTGTCTCGATTCAACGATCAGTGATGATCGCCGGCCGCAATGCGCGGCAGCTTTTCGTAGGAGTGGAAGGCTGGCGGAGACGGCAGCGTCCATTCTAATGTCGTTGCACCGACGCCCCAAGGATTGTCAGCCGCCTTCTCCTTGCGGATGAAGTAGGCGTGCAGCATCGAAAATACGAACAACACCGTGCCGGCGGCCGTCATATACCCGCCGATCGACGAGATGTTATTCCAGTAGGCGTAAGCATCCGGGTAATCCGCGTAGTGGCGCGGCATGCCGGCAAGACCAAGGAAATGCTGCGGGAAGAACAGCACGTTGGCGCCGATAAAGGTTATCCAGAAGTGCAGCTTTCCGAGCGTCTCGTTGTACATGTAGCCCGACATTTTCGGGAACCAGTAGTACCAGCCCGCAAAGATCGAGAACACGGCGCCGAGCGACAGCACGTAATGGAAGTGCGCCACGACATAGTAGGTATTGTGCAGCGAGCGATCAATGCCGGCGTTTGCGCACATGACGCCCGTGACGCCGCCAACCGTAAACAAGAAGATGAAGCCAAGCGCCCACATCATCGGCGTGCGGAACTGGAGCGATCCACCCCACATCGTCGCGATCCAGGAGAAAATTTTCACGCC
>JANOKW010000112.1:0-6627 GCA_031419475.1 Hyphomicrobium sp.
AAACGGCCGAGATTTTTATTCGCGGCCGGGATTTGCGCCAAGGCAAAGCCAAGACCGTTGTCCTCGGACCGCAAGACATAGCCGAAGCACTAGAAGACACCGTCGAGGAAATCGCCGAATTCATACAACGCGCCATCGAAGATTTGCCGCCCGAAGTTTCAACCGACATCTGCGAGCGCGGCATCTCGCTGTCGGGCGGCGGGGCAAACCTCGCGAAACTCGACATAGAACTGGAACGCCGCATCGGCATCCCCTGCATCATCCCCGAGCATCCGCAAAATTGCGTGATCACTGGATCGGCGGCCATTCTCGCCAACCTCAAAGAACGCGAGCATCTGCTCATTAAACCGTAGCCGATCAGACGGAGTTTGGCGTAAGGGTATGGTCCGCCTCAAAGACGATAAGCTGAACCTGACGCGCCGCGGCGATAGCTCCGTGCGCTTAGGGCGCGTGCGCGTCATCGTACCGTTCCTCTTGCTTCTCTGCCTCGGCCTCATGCTTTTGAGCCGGTTGAACCATACCGCGCTTGCCCAATCGCGCTGGCACATCGCCGAATGGCTCAGCCCAATCTTGCAAGCCGCTATGGTGCCGTTGGAACCTGTGCGTCACGTCGGCCGCCAGATTGCCGCTCAGGTCGACATCACGGAAGAACTGCAGCGGCTCAAAAGCGAAAATCAAACACTCAGCAGCTGGGAATGGCGCGCCAAAGAGCTTGAACGGAAACTTGCCGATCTCGAAGCGCTCACGAAAGTCGTCGATGAGCCGAAAATAAACTTTGTAACGAGCCGCGTGATCGCCGATTCGAGCGGCGCGTTCGTGCGCAGCGTCATGATCAACGCGGGTTCCGGGCAAAACATCAAATCCGGCTTCCCCGTAGTCAGTGCAGATGGCCTGGTTGGACGCGTTGTTGAAATAGGCAAGTCATCTGCGCGCGTGCTTTTGTCCACAGACCTCAATAGCCGTATCCCGGTTGTGGTTGGCGACAAGGGTGTGCGCGGCGTTCTCGCTGGCGATAACGGCTCGGTGCCGAGGTTAATCTTTTTGCCCCCCGACGCGCTAATCTCCATTGGCGACGACGTGGCAACGTCTGGAACGGGCGGTTTCTTCCCCCGTGGACTGAGGATTGGCAAAGTCACGGGCGATCTCGCGGCGCCGCGCGTCAAACTTCGCGCCAGGCTGGACGAACTTGAGTACCTAAGCGTGCTATTCTTCGATAATCCTTCGCTTGACATCATGGGAGAGCAAACTTTCCCCGCGCCACGCGTCCAATCGTCGAAAGCATCGCAAAGGAACCTAGACGGGAAAACCGGATCGCGATGACGGGACGCGCCACACGAATGCACAGCAACGGCGGCCGGGGGAAACAATGCCAGCATTGAAATATATCGTCCCACTTTCGTCGATCATCCTTTTGACGCTCATTGCGGCGCTACCCTGGGGCTTGCCTTCTGAAGATCGCTTTTTTCTGCCGTTTCTCCCAGTCGTTGCCATTCACTATTGGGGCCTGCGCCGGCCCGAACTCGTTCCAGAGTGGTTCGTATTCATGGCCGGTCTCGGTCTTGACACGCTGACACACGGTCCGCTCGGATACTGGGCCCTGGTTTATCTCGCGGCGTATGCGTTTGGCGTTCTAAGCCAACCTTTCGGCAACAATGGCTTTATGGTCAGGACTGGTCTGTTCGTCATGTCCCACCTCTCCGTCGCCTTTACCGCGTGGGCCGCCGCATCGCTGTATTTTGTCGAGTTTTCCGACTGGACGGCTTTTGCCCGAGGAGCAGGACTCTCTGGCGCGGCCGCCATCCTCATTTTGCCTTTGCTCTACGTACTTGACGGCCGCAAAGCCGCGCCCGGCAATCCAAGCCTCATGCGTCGAACCTAGGCCATGTTCGATCACGACAGCGAGGAGCGGGACGCCAAGCGTAAATTTTCGCGCCGCGCGCTTCTTATTGGCGGCGGGCAGATGTTCGGCTTCAGTGCTCTCGCATGGCGCCTCTTCCAACTGCAGGTGCTCGACGAAGGGCGTTACGGACCCCTTGCCGACGAAAACCGCACGAGTCTGCAAGTGGTGCTGCCAAAGCGCGGGCGCATATTCGATCGCCGGGGTGTGATCCTTGCCGACAACGAAGAGTCGTTCCGCGTTTCGATTACACCAGCGCTGGCTGGCGACGTGCCAAGCGTTTTGCAGCAGCTGCGGCGGCTAATCCCCGTGCGTCAGGACGATCTCGAGGCCATTGCCAAACGCGCCAAGAAGCAAAGCCGCAATACGCCCATTACCATCGCCAGCGATCTGACATTCGGCCAAGTCGCGCAGATCAGCCTTTTGGCTCCGTACCTTCCCGGTGTGCGCACCGAAGTCGCCTGGAAACGCAAATATCGGCAGGGCGCCGCCGTTGGTCATGTTGTCGGTTACGTCGGCGGCGTCGAGCGCATCGGTATTGACGACCATCCCCTGATGCGCATGCCCGGGATGCGCGTGGGAAAAAGCGGTGTTGAAGCCGGTATGGAAGCCGTGCTGCGCGGCCAGGGCGGCACTCAGAAAATCGAAGTCGATGCGCGGGGGCGCATGATGCGCAACCTCGAAATGCACGATCCCAAGCCCGGAAGCGACATCACCGTTACGATCGATACGGCTTTGCAACGGCGCGTGCTCGAACGTTTGCAGCAAGAGCGGCGCGCGTCCTGCGTTGTGATCGAATTGAAGGCCGGAGAGGTCGTCGTCATGGCCTCGACCCCGGGATACGATCCAAGTGAAATCGTCGATGGAATGACCGACGCCACGTGGCACCGGTTGACCACCGCTGACGACACACCCATGCTGGATCGCGCGGCCGCCGGGCAATATCCTCCGGGCTCGACGTTTAAAATGGTGACGGCGTTAGCGGCCCTTCACACCGGACTTGTTGACGTCAACGAACGGGTCGCCTGCGACGGCCGCTTTGAACTTGCCGATCAGACGTACCGCTGCTGGAAGCGCTCGGGTCACGGACGCATGAGTTTACATCAAGCGCTCCGCGAAAGCTGCGACGTCTATTTCTTCGAGATGTCGAAACGGCTCGGAATTGACGCAATTGCCGATATGGCGCGATCGCTCGGGCTCGGACAGGTTTTCGACTGCGGATTGCTCCAGCAGAAGACGGGCCTCGTGCCCGACGCAGACTGGAAACGCGGCCGCTGGAACGCCGGATGGCTGGCGGGCGAAACTATTCTTGCCGGCATCGGCCAAGGCTATGTGCTTGCAACGCCTTTGCAGCTTGCAGTCATGATGGCGCGTGTAGCCACGGGGAAAAACGTGGTGCCAACTCTCGTCCGGAGAGGCGCGGCACCCAGCTTCCTGCCACTCGCCTTGCACGAAGACAAACTCGAAGCGGTGCGCCGCGGGCTCGTGGCAGTTGTCAACGAAGAAGGCGGAACGGGCAGCAATGCCAGCCTTGGTGAAGGCCAAGTTCGCGTTGCCGGCAAGACAGGAACATCGCAAGTTAGCCGCGCGTCGAGCGACACAGCACAAGACGATCTGCCATGGGGCGAGCGCGATCACGCCCTCTTCGTCGCCTACTTTCCAGCCGATGCGCCACGCTACGCGGTTTCCGCCATCGTTGAACATGGCGGCGGCGGCGGCGCGACCGCCGCTCCGCTCGTGCGCGAGGTCATTGAGGCCGTGCTGCAAGCCGATCCTGCATCCAACGCCGCGCTGCCCCACGAGGACGGCACCACCCCCTCTGTGCTCCACCAAGAAAAATCAGGTTGAGGCCGGGATATGGCATACACATTCGGTTCGGTCAGACCGCTTAGTCTTGGAGACAAACTCTGGCGCGTGCATTGGCCGGTCGTCCTCACAACCGCCGCAATCGCATCCATCGGCGCCGCAGCGCTCTATTCCGTGTCGGGCGGTTCGTTTCAGCCTTGGGCGGAACGTCATGCCCTGCGCTTCCTCATTGCCGTCGCCATCGTTCTCGCCATGGCCATGGTGCGTCCGGAACTCTGGTTGCGCCTCGCCTATCCGGCTTTTGGCCTGGCTCTCGCCACGCTCGCTCTTGTCCCGGTCATAGGGATCGAAGCTCTTGGCGCTAAGCGCTGGCTCGGGGTCGCTGGCATGACTTTCCAACCCTCTGAATTTATGAAACTCGCACTCGTCGGAGCTTTAGCGCGCTACTATCAGTGGCTGCCTTTTGATCGGCTTTCGCGCCCAGTCTGGGTCCTCGTGCCGCTCCTCATGATTGCAGTCCCTGTTTTCCTAACACTTCGGCAACCCGATCTCGGATCGGCGGTTCTATTTGCCGTGCTTGGGCTGTCGCTCATGTTTATGGCCGGCGTCTCGATTTTCTACTTCCTGGCAGGTCTCGGTGGCGTCGCTGCCGCCATGCCGCTCATATGGAACGGCTTGCACGAATATCAGCGCCGCAGAGTTGAAATCTTCCTCGATCCAGATCTCGATCCGCTGGGGTCTGGCTATCACATTGCACAGTCGAAGATTGCCATCGGATCTGGTGGCGTGTCAGGAAAAGGCTTTCTGCAAGGCACGCAAAGTCAACTAGACTTCGTTCCCGAGAAGCACACCGATTTCATTCTAACGATCCTTGGAGAAGAGTGGGGCTTCGCCGGCCTGATCGTGTTGCTGGGGCTTTACGCACTCCTGCTCGTGATGATGATGTCCATGGCTTGGCGCTGCCAGTCGCGTTTCGGCCGTATGCTCGTTGCCGGCGTGACCGTGTCGTTGTTCGTCTATGTCTTCATTAACATTGCGATGGTAACGGGCCTCGTCCCGGTTGTCGGCGTCCCGCTCCCGCTCGTCTCATATGGCGGCACCTCGATGATGACACTGATGATCGGATTGGGGCTCGCCATGTCGGCGTATGTGCACCGCGACGAGAACATCCGGCGCAAGGAAATAGGGCTTTTCTGGTAGGTAAAGGCATCATGTCCGCGACCAACTGAGCACGGCCGGGCAGAAGGCTGGACAAGCCCCAACACCAATGCTAGAGGCTCGCGTAGGGGCCCAAACTTCTGCGGGCCCCTTTGCCATCCATCGTCGCGGCTCTGATCAAGACAACATCGATCAGCCAAAGCATGTGGCCGGCGGGCGATTAGCTCAGTTGGTAGAGCAGCTGACTCTTAATCAGCGGGTCGCAGGTTCGAATCCTGCATCGCCCACCAATCTTTTCAATGACTTACGGCTTCGTCAAAAAATCTAAGGTTCCACATAGGTTCCAAGATCGGGTCCGGTGGGGATAACCAACAGCCGTTCTCTCACCCCCTGCTACACTGCGACTATGTCCGACGAACCCCGACGTGACCAGTCGCAGCGCGACGAACTCCACACGATGACCCTGCGGGAACTTGAAACAAAATTTATCGCCGCCGGAATTCTCATGTCGCGCCGCCAAATCATGCGCCACTGCGAAAGCGGAACCTTTGAAGCAAAGAAACTGCCCGCGACAAACAACATCGAGGAATGGTTCATCGTGCCGTCATCCATCGAGCGAGGTATCGCCGACATCAGAACTTTGCAGGAGCACCGAGCCAGACGTGACGCGTCGCGTCACGGTATGACCGGACATGACCGAAACGAAATCACTAGTGTTACCGATGTGGACACGTCCCGTCATGACCCGTCACATCAGGCCACGTCCGAAAAGGAAAACATAGTTGAAAAAGGGGAGACGCGTCCAGTCATGCCCGGACATGTCTCGACAGACTTCGACATCTTTGAACATCCGTATGTAAAGCGGCTCGAAGAGCGCAATGAAAAGCTTGAGCTGAAACTCGAAGCGCAGGTACGGCGCACGGAAGAAATCCAAATGAAAAGTCAGGAGAAACTTCTGGAGCTACAACGCATGACCGCAGTCGGGCAGAGCCAGACACTTGCTAACTTCATGCTCGAAGCAAAAGACTGGATGCTCGGGCGCGGTGGCGAAGGTGAAAAGAGGGAAGCCGAGGCGTCGCCCGTGACGCATGCGAGTGCATAACTGAACCGGCAGGGGATTTGACACGCTATACTGACCGCAAGGCATATGGATCATATCGACGCTCAATTGGAAAAAATCGAGCAAAACTTAAAGCTGAACACTGCTGACCCAATAGCAAGATACGGGTTCACTCAATTGCCGAATTTCATTCTCAGAAATCCTGACATATCGATCGGCGCGAAAACAACCTACTCGCTTTTCTTGAGTTACGCGTGGCACAATAACCTCTGCTTTCCCGGCCAAGATACATTGGCAAAGGCCATGGGCATGAGCATCGGCAGTATCAATGCGTTTGTAAAAGAACTCGAAACCGTTGGCCTCGTCGAGATCGAGCGGCGGGGGCAAGGAAAGACCAATATCTACACGATAAACTACGTCGTGAAGAAGAAGGCCAAGGTCTAGATTTCAGCCCGCTGAAATCTTGATTTCAGCCTGTGCAATTCTAGAATTCAGCGGGCTGAATTCACTCAATATAAGAATACCCATATAAGAATACAAAGAATTAAAATACGCAGTTTGACGCAAATGCACTTATAAAAATGAAATTCAGAAAACGGCCGAAAGCTTGACCTTTTTAGGAATCATGTCGTAAAACAAATAATGTGCGACATGCTTGTGGTGATATATTTATATAGGACAGGGGTACATATGTGGGGCCTTTCAT